>JBFFPW010000133.1:0-4991 GCA_041573815.1 Desulfuromonadales bacterium | reverse complement strand
TCGGTGCGACGGTTTGCCTCGATATCCTGAAGCATTGAAGGTTTGTGAGCGCCGGCATTTTTGATGTAGTTGATGGCGTAAGGATAATAGTTTGAGCCGAGAGAAAACTCATTGGTTCGAGCAACCGCAATCCCTTCCTTGATCAGCGCATCAACCAGGTTGAATGTGATTGGGTCGTTTATAATCTCCACCATGGTCATACCGGTGACAGCACACATTGGATTCATGCAGGCATTGAGAACGGTTTTTCTCCAGACTCGGTCAGCGATCTGGTCGGTGTGCTCGGTATCCAGACCGCACTCAGTCAGTACCTTGCAGATGCCGATGGCTGCATCCTTCGATTCCGGATCGAGTTCCTGCAGCGAATGGGGGCGATGATGAAAAGCCAAGCGGATGTGCCCAGGCTTTAAGGGCACACAACCAAAATTAACCACTCCGCGCATCACGGCCTTGTTGCCAAGGTGCTGGGCCAGCTCCAGTTCTGTATCGATGCCGTTTTGCCAGCTGATCACATAACGACCTTCGGCGACAAAACCTTCTAAAGCCGAAGCAATCAGGGGAAGGGCGGTCGCTTTGACTGTGATGAAGATGACGTCGGGAGGATCGTCGAGAAGATCATCAATACGGGTTGTTGTGCGCGTCACCTTGGCTTGAAAGTTATCTGCACCCTCAAGAAGAATACCTGGATCAAGGGCCGGAGCAAGCAGTTCTGGGACAATGTCACAAAGCGTGACCTCATAACCTGCTTTGGCGAGAAAAGCAGCAACAATTGCTCCGACAGGGCCAGCACCGATGACGGCAAATTTTTTCGGACGGTAGGGAGTATCACCCATCTTTACCACCTCCATAAGTGGTCAGCCCATGCTTCGGGCAGAAACGAAGTAAAGGCCTAGAGGATCCCGAAAGCTTTGGCATCGAGAATTTTAATATTGTTCTCCTGCAGTAACTTTATGGCCAGGTCATTGTCGCTAAAGCTGAAAACCATGACGGCTTTTCCCGAGGAGGTTCCCGCCAAGGCGTACATGTAGTCGACGTTGACTTTGTTTTCCATCAAGACCTTGATGGTCTTTGCCAGGCTGCCCGGGGTGTCGCTGATCTCGGCGGCAACCACCTCGTCCACGCGGGCCGGGAACTGCTTTTCCATAATTACGCTGCGTGCTTTGGCGACATCGTTAATCAGAATCCTTAGCACTCCAAAACCAGAAACATCGCAAATTGACAAAGACCTCAGGTTGAGGTTTGCATCGCCCAGAGCCTGGGTTGCTTCATATAAACGACCCGGTGAATTTTCAAGGAATATCGATATTTGCTTCAATGTCTGTTTCATGATGAACTTCCTTTGCTTCGGTATAACGACAATGTGAACCGAACTAAAGATTAACGCTCTTTCGCTGCGCTCACTCAAGACGCAATGAAAAGCCGGGAAAAACGCAAAGGAAAACAGGCTTTATTGTAAAAAACTTTGCGTCTGACTTTCTACTTTTGCATCTTTGCGTTTCGCTTGTGTTTTTAATCTGTTGGTCTATTCATACATCAAAAAATTACGCTGCTGCGCCGCCGGCCAATGCCCTCATGTTGACATCGACCCCTTTCCCTTTGGAGATTTGTTTAACAACCTCGGTGATGATCTCTTCCTTGAGAGGAAGATATTTCATCACTGTGCCCACCATGACCATGTTGACCGCCTTGCCGTTGCCTGCCTGCCGCGCAATCGACAGGGCGTCAATGCCGTGTGCTTCGGTACAGGCCGCCGCAATTTGTTCTTCCACGTCTTGCGGATAAATTGCCAGCCCGGCAGCCACTGTGCTGGGATTGATTGAGATCTTATTGTAGACCAGACGGCCTTCGGGCTTGAGGAAATGGATGTAGCGCAAGGCTTCAAGTGGTTCGAAGGAAATCAACAGGTCGGCACTCCCGGGCATGACTACTGGTGAGTTGATCTGGTCGCCGATACGTACAAAGCTGATGACGCTACCGCCGCGCTGGGCCATACCGTGAACTTCGTTCTGCTTCACATCCATGCCGCTGGCTAGTGCACCTTCGGCGAGAACCTTGGAGGCCATAAGAACGCCCTGGCCACCGACTCCGGCTATGACGATATTAAAGATTTGCATTGTTATCTCCCTCGATCTCGTGCATTGCGTCAAATTTACACATCTGCTTACAAACACCGCAGCCGTTGCAGACGTTGGGATCGACTCGAACCTTCTGTTTTTCACCTGAAGCGGTCAGACCCAGGGCCATGCAAGCCACCTTGAGACAGGCTCGGCATCCGGTGCACTTTTCGTCTTCAACGGACATGGCCGGTTTGCGAATCTTGTAGCGCAGGATGCAGGGGTTCTTGTCGATCAATACGTAAGGCCCTGGAGCCTCAAGCCCTTTCTTGATCGCAGCTTCAGTTTCTTTGAGGTCGTAGGTGTTGAGTTCTGCAACATTGTCGATGCCAAGTGCCTTGACCAGCGGAACCATTTCGACCTGGCGTGCGGGAACGCCCTGCAGTGTTTCGCCCGTACCCGGGTTCTCCTGACCACCAGTCATGCCGGTTGTACGGTTATCCATGATGATGACCAGCGCGTTGCCGCCATTGTAGGCCATACTCATCAAGCCGGTCATTCCCGAGTGGAAGAAGGTAGAGTCGCCGATCACGGCCACAGGTTTTTCATCGCGCCCGGCAATCGCATTGACCTTGGCCATGCCGTGGGCGGCACTGATACTTGCCCCCATGTCGATCACAGAATGCATGGCATTCATAGGCGGCAGAGCGCCCAGGGTGTAACATCCGATATCCCCTGAGACGAAAGTTTTTAATTTGCTTAGAATGGTAAAAAGACCGCGGTGTGCACAGCTGGGGCAAAAAACTGGTGGACGTTGAGGCAGCCCTTCTACTGGAGAGGCTGTCTCGGCTTTGGTACCATCGAGCGCCACACGAAGGATATCAGCATTAATCTCTCCACAGAGGGGTAGCTTGTTCTTGCCGATGTCGACCTTAATGCCCATGGCACGAATCTGCTCTTCGAAGATCGCGTCCATCTCTTCGACTACGACCAGACGTTTGACACTGCCGGCGAAGTCGCGAATCTTGTTTTCCGGAAGAGGGTGGGACATTCCCAATTTCAGGACTGATGCATTCGGATAGGCTTCACGGACGTGCTGGTAAGAAACTCCCGAGGTGATGATGCCCAGATCTGAGTCACGCATCTCGATACGGTTTAGTGGGGTCGTCTCGGCGTATTCCTGCAATTTGAGAAGGCGCTCTTCGACTTCGACATGTTTGATCTTGCCGAAGTTGGGGAGCATTACATATTTGGGGACATCCTTGACCCATTCGCCAATCTGTGGGGCAATCTTCTCCTGCGGAATGACCAACCCTTTGGCGTGCGAGATCCGTGTGGTGGTGCGCAGCATCAGCGGCGTGTCGAATTGCTCGGAAATTTCGAAACCTGCCCGGACCATCTCATAGGCTTCCTGAGAATCGGCTGGATCTAGCATCGGTACCTTGGCAAACTTGGCATAGTTTCGGCTGTCCTGCTCATTTTGTGAGGAGTGCATACCTGGGTCGTCCGAGACCATCAGAATTAACCCGGCGTTGACGCCGGTGTAGGTCAAAGTCAACAAGGCATCTGCGGCGACATTGACCCCGACATGTTTCATGGTCGAGAGGGAACGTCCGCCAGCGATAGAGCCGCCGATCGCCGACTCCAGGGCAACTTTTTCATTCGGAGCCCATTCGCAGTAGACATCACCAAGTCGGGCGACCTCTTCAAGGGTTTCTGTACTGGGGGTGCCCGGGTAGCCGGAGGCGAATACCCCACCGAAATCTCTGAAACCTAATGCGATGGCTTCATTGCCGGAAATTATTTTTTTCATAAAAACCTTCCCTTGTTGACTGGCTGACTTGAAGAAGCCATATTAAGTGTCACGTTATGGAGTAGCTTATTCGGGCCGACGATCCTCTATCCGCTTGGCCTTTCCTTCGCTGCGAGCAATGCTGCCTGGCGGTACCAGATCGATCACGACTGTGATGCCGATAACGTCTTTGATGTCCTGTTGCAGATTCCGTTTTTTGCTGCGTACGGTCGCGACGTCTTCGAGGATGTCGAATTCATCCCCCTTGAGGATGTCGGCCGCCGCTTTGATCATGAAATCCTCAGTAACCTCTATCTTGACCCGCAATGAGTCCATCGCGCCTTTGCGTTCAACGATGACCATGTAGTGAGGAGAAACCCCTTCGCGCTTGAGGATGATCGCTTCGATCTGCGATGGGAAGACATTGACACCGCGGATAATCAACATGTCGTCGCTGCGGCCGGAGACACGGTCCATCTTGACCAGGGTGCGGCCGCAGATGCAGGCGTCGTAACTGAGGCGGGTGATGTCGCGGGTGCGGAAGCGCAGCAGCGGCTGCCCCTGATTCGCAATGGTGGTAAAAACAAGCTCGCCCAGTTCGCCCTCGGGAAGCACCTCGCATGTATCCGGATCAATTATTTCAGGATAGAAATAATCTTCATTGATGTGCAATCCATGCTGAAGCTCAAGGCACTCGAAGGCAACCCCGGGTCCGATGATTTCGGAGAGCCCGTAGATGTCGCAGGCCTTAATGCCAAATTTATCCTGAATTTGGTGGCGCATCGCCTCGCTCCAAGGTTCGGCGCCGAGAACGCCGACACGGAGATTGAGTTTGTGAAAGTCAATGCCCTGCTCCTCGCCAGCTTCGTACAGGTGCATCAGGAACGAGGGGGTGGAAGTGAGCACGGTGCTGCCGAAGTCTTCCATCAGCATCAGTTGCCTCTGGGTATTGCCGCCAGAGATCGGAATCACTGCTGCACCAACCCGGATCGCCCCATAATGAGCACCCAAGCCGCCGGTAAACAAGCCATAACCATAAATGTTCTGCACCACATCCTTGTTGGTGATGCCTGCGGCGGTAAAGGCCCGCGCCATAACCTCTTTCCAACTTTCCAGATCCTGCCGGGTATAGCCGACGACGACCG
>JBFFPW010000132.1:0-5011 GCA_041573815.1 Desulfuromonadales bacterium | reverse complement strand
GTCCATGACGCAAAGTCTCCTCTGTTTTTCCACCACCGACCGAGACAACGATGATCTCTTCGGCTATACCGGCTTCACGTAAACGCAATGCTTCTTCGAGCGCGTTTTCGCAAAAGGGATTCATGGTCATT
Organism: Desulfuromonadales bacterium; assembly: GCA_041573815.1. GTDB lineage: Bacteria > Desulfobacterota > Desulfuromonadia > Desulfuromonadales > UBA2294 > BM707. Next base: position 4,880 of record JBFFPW010000132.1, on the reverse strand, counting down.
TTGACATTTGCCAGATCGACCCCGGAGCCGTCCGCTTTGACCCGGGCCTTGACCTGAGGGTCAAGAACGCGTTTTACACAAACCAGTATTTTCATATTAGCCGCACACTCGAATTGAGGAACCTGATGAGGGCGGATATTCTATCCACATTTCATCTGTAATCAAACCATAGATTTTTTCAGATGCGACACACATGGACAGCCTCGCGACTTCTCAATTTAATTTTGTTGGAGTTGATAAAACCGGATGTTTATACTTTCGTTCCTTCCGGCGAGAAGCTGCTGCGCGCCTGCATCGAGCGCTCCCTGCCGGTCTTCGCCTCCTGCTTCGGCTTCCAGCTGGTGGTCACGGCCCTCGGCGGTACCATCACCCGCGACAAGGAAAACTTCGAGATGGGCACCGTGCCGATCAGTCTGCGTCCCGAGGCAAAGGACGACCCGGTTCTCCGTGGCGTCTCCGACGGTTTCCAGGCCGTATCGGTGCATCAGGAGAAGACCATGACACCACCGGAAGGGTGTGTTGAACTCGCCTATACGGCCGAGTGCTGTCACTCTTTTCGGGTGATCGGTAAACCGTTCTGGGCCTTCCAGTTCCACCCGGAAGTCGACCGGGCCCGTCTGGTTGAACGGCTGACTTTCTACAAGGAAAAATACACCGACGATGATGGCCACCTCGACGAAGTCCTGGCCTCGGCGGTCGAAACGCCGGAATCGAACGGCCTGGTGCGGAATTTCGTCGACCGGGTTCTGGTTGCCGGGGAAGGTGTTTAGAAGTGGCCGGAACAAGCCTGCTGGCATTACTGGATGATATAGCAACCCTCCTTGACGATATCGCTGTCATGACTAAGGTGGCGGCCAAGAAGACCACCGGTCTGCTCGGCGACGATCTGGCGTTGAACGCCGAACAGGTCACCGGGGTGCGGGCCGAGCGCGAACTGCCGGTGGTCTGGGCGGTCGCCAAAGGGTCGTTTAAAAACAAGCTGATTCTGGTGCCGGCCGCTCTCGCTATAAGTGCCATTATTCCGTGGCTGATTACGCCGCTGCTGATGGCTGGCGGCCTGTTTCTCTGTTTCGAGGGTTTTGAAAAAGTCGTCCATAAGCTGCTGCACGCCGATGAGCGGCAAGAGGCGCATGCCGAGAAGATCAAGGCGATTGCCGATCCGACCGTTGACCTGGTGGCGTTCGAGAAAAAGAAGATCAAGGGTGCCATCCGCACCGACTTTATCCTCTCGGCTGAAATCATCGTTATCGCCCTCGGTACGGTGCGGGAGGCAGCGCTGTTGAAGCAGGCGGCGGTGGTCTCGCTGATTGCCGTGCTGATGACCGTCGGCGTCTACGTCCTGGTCGCCGGCATTGTCAAGCTCGACGATCTCGGTCTGCACCTGGTCAGGAGAGGGCAGGAAGAGGCCGAGCCGGGTCTCCGCCTCCGGGTGGGGAAGCTCATTCTGCGGCTGGCGCCCTACCTGATGAAAACTCTGACCGTTGTCGGCACCGCTGCCATGTTCCTGGTCGGCGGCGGCATTCTCATGCACGGCGTTCCGGGGGCGCACCACCTGGTCGAGGCGGCTGTTGCCGCCGTAAGCGAGGCGAGTGGACTGCTGGCGGCGCTGGTGCCGACCCTGCTCAATGCTGTTGCCGGAATAATCGCCGGTGCCCTGACGCTGTCGGCCGTGGCGATGCTGCAGCGGCTGCTGCCAAGCAATGCGCCTGCGAAGTGAATCTCGGCTTGAGCTAACGAAACAAGACGGGTAAAGTTAAGACGAACCTGACAACCCGATTTTGCGTTGGATGGAATTGACTATGGATGTGTTAAACACGAAAAACAAAGTGTCGGCGGCAACGTTAAACCGCTTTTTCGTCAGCGCTTTGCTGCTCCTCACCGTCACCGGCTGCGGCCTGTCCGGTTTTCAGCGGGGTCTGTCGGCGGCAATGATGAACAATCCCGACCCGGCAACCGTGCGCGAAGCAATGCCGACCTTCCTGGTGACAACCGATGCGATGATCGAGGCTGCGCCGAATAATAGTGCCCGGTTGCGGACCGGTGCTGAACTTTACAGTGCTTTTGCTGTCCTCTTCATTGATGATCCCGATCGAGCCAGGCGACTGGTCGCCCGGGCCAAAATGTATGGTGAGAAAGCCCTCTGTGTCGATGCCGACATCGCCTGTCATCTTGACCAGGTGGACTTTGAAGAGTTTGTTGGTGTCCTTAATCGTCTTGATGATGATGTGCTGCCGTCGCTTTATGCCTATACCATCGGCTGGCTTTCGTGGGCGCAGTTCCACAGTGATGACTGGTCGGTGGTGGCTAATCTGCCGAAACATCAGGCAGTCCTGGCCCATATCGTTGCGCAGGATGAAACCTTTCACCAGGGCTCGGCTCTGGTCTATCTCGGTATGGTGAAAAGTTTGCGACCGCCTTCGCTCGGCGGCAACCCGGAAGAGGCCAGAAAACATTTCGAACGGGCCATTGAATTGTCAAACGGACAAAATCTTTCGGCCAAGGTCGAACTTGCCCGCTCTTATGCCCGGTTGGTGTATGACCGGGAGTTGCATGATCACGTTTTAAAAGAAGTTTTAGAAGCGCCGGTCGAAGCGCCCGGTTTGACCTTGCAGAACGCCCTGGCGAAAAGTCAGGCCAGAGATTTGTTGCAAAGTGCTGATGATTTTTTCTAATTGTTGAATGGGATGGAAATGAAAAAGTTTGCGATGTTTTTTTTGTCTCTGGTTTTTCTGGCGGGGTTCTGCCTGGATGCCGGAGCGGCAACGATTAAGATTGCCACGGCCGCACCTGAAGGCTCCACCTGGATGAAAGAGATGCGGGCCGGAGCCGAAGAGATCAGTTTGCGCACTGAAGGTCGGGTACGGATCAAGTTTTTTGCCGGTGGCGTCATGGGTAATGACAAGAGTGTCATGCGCAAGGTTCGTATCGGCCAGTTGCATGGTGGTGCTTTCATTGCCGGCAGCCTTGAAGATATAGTGCCGAGTATCAACCTTTTCAGCCTGCCATTGATCTTTCGCTCATACGAAGAGGTTGATTATGTGCGAAACAGGATGGATAAAGAACTTAAGAATGAATTGGAGGAGGCCGGTTTTGCCTGCTTCGGTTTTGCTGAAGGGGGCTTTGCCCGGATCATGTCGCCGCAGCCGATCCGTTCAACTGAAGATGCCCGCGGCCTGAAGATCTGGGTGCCGGAGGGCGATCGGATCAGTTACCGGGCGATGGAGTCACTTGGTCTGGCACCGGTGACCCTGCCGATTACCGATGTCATGACCGGCTTGCAGGCGAAGCTGATCGAGGTTGTTGCCTCCTCGCCGATCGGCGCGCTGGCCTTTCAATGGCACACCCGGATCAAATATGTTACCTCATTGCCGCTTTCTTACCTTTACGGCACTCTGGTCATTGATAAACGGTTCTTTAACAAACTCAAGCCGGCCGACCAGGAGATCGTGCGCGAGGTGATGGGCCGCATTTATATTGAACTCAATAATTATAATCGCCAGGATAACCAGAAAGCGATTGAGGCGATGACTCAGCAGGGAATAGAGTTTATCGATGCCTCAGAGGAGGCATCGGCACAATGGCGTCAGGTTTCTTCTGCATTGAATCAACAGATGGGAGAAGAGGGGGTCTTCTCGTTAACTCTTTATCAGAAGATACTGGGTCACCTGAATGATTTCCGCTCAGGCAAAGTCACCCGGATCGGAAACTGATGCGAAGTGAACCACCAGCCTTTCTGAGCCGCCTCGATCGGTTCGGGCGCTATTTTGAAAATTCCCTTCTGTGCGGTCTGCTCGGGTTGATGATCACCCTGGGCGCAATGCAGATCGTTCAGCGGAACTTTTTATCGAGCTCTTTCCAGTGGACGGACGAACTCCTCAGGTTGCTGGTTCTCTGGCTCGGCCTGTTCGGCGCCGTTGCCGCCAGTCGGGATGACAAGCATATCACCATCGACATCCTTTCCCGCTTTCTTTCAGAAAAAAAAGGGCTCGTGTTGCGTCTGTTTCTTGATCTCTTTACGGCCGTGGTCTGTGGCATCCTGGCCTGGTCTAGCGGGCGTTTTGTCCAGATGGAAAGAGAATTTGATTCGGTCGTTCTTGTCAATCTGCCCGCCTGGATTTTCGAAGCGGTCATCCCGGTTGCTTTCGGGCTGATTGCTTACCGTTACACCATCTTCTTTTTTCAGCATCTCAATCGTTTACGATCCTGGCGAGGTGACGCATGATTCTCGTCGGGATCGGCCTGGCTCTCCTCGCCATCTGCGGAGCGCCGCTTTTTACCATTATCGCCGCCAGCGCCATGTGGGGGTTTTACCGCCAGGATATCGATCTGTCGATCATGGCGGTTGAGGTGTATCGTATCGCTGAAATGCCGATTCTGTTGGCGATCCCGCTGTTTACCTTCGCCGGCTACCTGCTCAGCGAAAGCAATGCACCCAGTCGCCTGGTCCGGATGACCCGGGCCCTGATTGGCTGGATGCCGGGAGGTCTGGCGGTTGTCTCTTTGTCGGTCTGTGCGCTTTTTACCGCTTTTACCGGCGCCTCCGGTGTGACGATTATTGCCCTGGGGGCATTACTTTATCCGGCCTTGATTGAGGGTGGATACGATGAAAAATTCAGCCTCGGCCTGGTGACGACATCCGGCAGCCTTGGTCTTTTGTTCGCGCCGTCGCTGCCGCTGATCCTGTACGGTATTGTTGCCCAGCAGACCGCCGCCGGTTCTTCGGTTTCGATTGACCGCCTTTTTCTGGCCGGTGTTTTCCCCGGGATTCTGATGATTGTCTTACTCAGTGGCTGGGCGATCTGGCGTAATCGGAAAATCAGGGTGCCATTGTCCTCTTTTTCCACCAGGGAACTTCTTTCTGTTGCCCGCGAGTCGATGTG
>JBFFPW010000131.1:0-5012 GCA_041573815.1 Desulfuromonadales bacterium | reverse complement strand
TCACCAGGAAACCGTTCATTGCCATAAGCCGCCGCAAGGAGCGCGTCCAGGAGAGCCGGCCGATAAAAACCGTCACAATAGCGACGATAAGTGCCGCTGCCACAGATTCCGGTTGTCGCAGAGAAACAACTAAAAAAGCAAAAACGAGGATAGACACGATTTTGAAGCGGGGATCCCAGTCGTGCAACAGAGAACGCTGCGGCTCATCGCTGCCGATCAGCGGCAAGAGGCCATCCGGCTGACTCTCCAGTGCCGCAGCCATGCCGCGCACCGACACGACGGCTAACCAGAAGCAGGCGACCAGCAGGGCAATCATCAGCAACAGAGTGGCAAACGGTAAATGGATGGTCGGATTGGTCATGGCTGTTGACGTTTCAGGGTAAACGGGGCGGAGAGCATCTCCTTCTTGACCTTGAACAGGAAGCGGATTATGAAGGCGGCAATCAGCGCTTCGATAAAAACCACCGGTAGATGCGCCGCCAGCGCCAGCTTGGCGACGCCGAGGAAATCTTCACCGCTGACCGCCAAAAGTATGGCCAGAATGAGGGCCGAACCGACAATGCCGAGGCCGCCACAGATGCCACCAACGATCATCTGTCGTTTGGCGTTCACGCCCTTGAAGGTTTGAAACAACAGCCCGCAGGCCAAGGCCGGCAACCCCATCAGAAGAGCATTACCACCGAGGGCCGTCAGACCGCCGAACTGGAACATCAAACTCTGCAGCACCAGGCCAAGAGCAATGGCCAGAAAAGCCGAGGGACCGAGCAACGACCCAACCAGACCAGGCAACAACAGATGGACACTGGTCGGTCCGAGCGGCACATGCACCAATGCGGCAACGAAAAAAGCCGCGGCCACCACCGCCACCTTCGGCAAGTCCTCGCCACGGGTCATCTTCGAGCTCCAGGCAGTTATGGCCAAACTTGCAACACCGCAACCAATCGCCAGAGACGTCGGCATGACACCATCGGAGAGATGCATCAGTTGTTGCCCTTCTCTGCCGCTTTGCTGGCTTCTATTTCTGATTTTTTAAGGATAAAGCTGTTGCGATGCCCGAGAATTTCACGGACAACGATTTCCAGGTCGTCGACTTTGGGAATAGCAAAACTGAACAGACCCTCGTTATCGGTCTTACCTTCGAGAAGCAGCTTGTCTTCACTGTCATAGACCATGACCCGGCTCTGTTTCACCGGCCGACCATCGGCGAAGTAGCTTTCGATTTTTACCTGACCCGATTCCGCATAGGCAAAGACATTAATTTTGTGTGCCAGAGAAGGAGTGGCAAACAACGTCGCAACAACGATAGATAAAATGGCTATACGAAATACAGAGAACATCTTTCGACTCATTTCATGTCAACGGTGCGCACCCAGTAGACAGCACCAATTTCAATTGGCTTTTCGACACCACCCCTCGTGATGGTGCGATCGGCCTCTGACAGCGCCGAAAAGCCCCACCAGCCGGCCCGCGGCATGGCATAGTCGAAGACGCCGTTGGCATCCGCCTTGACAACCTGGGTAATATAGGGCTCAGACGGTGCCCTGACAATCGCCGGGTTGCCGGCCGACTCATTCAGGTACTCGACCTCGACCTCGGCATACGGCACCGGTTTGCCCTTGAGCAGCACCTGCCCCGAAAAGAGATTGTTGGTCCACAACCCATACGGCCGGGTCAGCGGTATAATTTCAGTTTCCAGACCGATCGGCTCATCCCAACCGGACTGTAAACCGAGTGCATTCACACAGACCTTGGTGTAATGGATGATAAAAAGATCTTCGGCCGGTTCCCAGTAGGGTGCCGGTTCCACATAGAAGGTGTAATCACCCGGCCGCTTGATCGGAAATTTGGCGTGCCAGATGGTGTAGGCCTTTTCCTGGTCGGGAGACTTCCCCTTCGCCGACTTGAGGCTGCCGGTCAGATCGATCTTCTGGCTGCGGTGCACCACCCCGAACTGCTTCGGCTTCGCCATCTCCATATAATGCATTTCCAGTGGATGAACAAATTTCACATCGAGTTGGATGCTGCGACTTTCATCCTTGGTGACAATGTCATCGGAGGGAATGACGGCAGCAAAATGGGCGCAAGCAAATGAGGTATAAAACAGGAAGATATAAGCCGCGAGAAAGGTCTTTTTCATCATGTCCTCAAAACAGCCTGAAATAGCATGAAATTTGATTTCGTGACACACTAGCACGCTAAAACAGCGGCGGTAAAGACAAATGTTACGATTTGACGAATCGTGTTATTTTTGCCAGGTTTTGTGTGATTTGTTCGGTTTTTAACGATGAGAAAGACAATAAACCTGACAGAAAATTTGCGCTTAGTGCGCAGAGGGGAAACTCCTGATAAATTTCAGGGCTTTTTCTTCTGACCAGTAACGATCCGAGGAGATCTGCGCCAGAAATCCGACATGCCCTCCATGGCGGGTGATCTCCAAAGTCGTATTCGGATTCTCTGTACACTCTTCCATCGGGTAACAACCGCCAGCAAGAAAAGGGTCATCCTGCGAATTGACAATCAACGAAGGAACCTTGATCTGCTTAAGCCAGGGACGGCAACTGCATTTCTGCCAATAGTCTTCAGCACTAGCGAAACCATGGAGAGGTGCCGTATAACGCCCGTCAAAATCCTTAAACGTTTTGAGTTGGTGATAGTTATGGTCATCAACATCTAGCGGGAAATCGGCCTGCTTCATTTTGATTTTTTCGTGCAGTAATTTCAAGAAACGTTTCATATAGATGATGTTGCCTTTTCTTTCCAGTGCGACCGAAGCATCTGTCAGATCACAGGGGACCGAGAACGCGACGCACCCCTTGACCGCCGCAGGAACCATTTGCACCTGTTTGCCGAGATAAAGAAGGCTCATATTACCGCCCATGCTGAAGCCGACAAGAAAAATGTTTCGATATGTCTGTGCGGCATGGGAAACAACGGTATGCAGATCATCAATAGCGCCGTTGTGATAAAGTCGCAATTGCCGGTTCGGTTCACCACTACAACCACGAAAGTTCCAGGCGAGAGCATCAATCCCTTCCTGATTCATCGCCCGAACCATCCCTTTTACATAAGCCCGGTGCGAGTCGCCTTCGAGTCCGTGCGAGATAATGGCAAGCGTGTCACTGCCGCTGGCTGACCAATCAAGATCAAGAAAATCATCATCAGGGGTATTTATGCGCTGTCGCTGATAGACGACATTTCCGACGTTTCTGAAGAGAGTCGGGTAGATGGAGTGAATATGCCCGTTGCGAAAAAAGAAAGGGGCTTTGTAGTCGGAGTTAATCATCGGCAAGGCCTTGCTGACAAAAAAAGGACAGAAAACTCTGTCCTTACTTAATCTTTCACGTTGAATTCAAGTGCTGCCTGAATCTCCGCGGCAGCCAACCCGACGATCAGTAGACGTTTATGCCTCGACTTATCACCTGATTGAATGGACACATCCCGCTTCGGCAGGCCACAGGTCTTGGCAATAAACTCACAACAGAGCTTGTTGGCGGCACCTTCAACCGGTGGCGAGGTCAGGCGCACCTTGAGAGAGCCATCCCGTTCCCCGACAATTTCATTCTTGCTGGCCCGCGGCTGAACGTGCAGTGAAATGATCGTTCCCTCAGCAACCGGCTTGAGCCAGTCGGGCATTAAAGGTCCTCCGGATCAAACCCACTGTCGTCAAGATCGAAATCAACCCCGTTGAGTTCACTGGCGGTAATCTCATCAAAAGGCAGCGACTCTTCCAAAAGATGGCTTTCGGCGTTACTGTTGCCACCCCCGACTTCAACGACTTCAAGGTCGAGCAACTTGATATGGCTGACGACCAGAGCCCGCAGGCTGGTTTCAAAAGATATTTTCTGTCGCTTGATCTCCTGAATTTCGTTAATCAGTTGGATACGACGCTCATCGGCATCACGAACGATCCGCTCCCCCTTAAGCTGCGCTTCGCTCAGCACAATATCAGCTTCCTTGTGGGCGTTGGCCTTTATATCCTTAACCATCTTCTGGGTGGTAATCAGGGTCTCTTTCAGCGTTGTTTCGCGCTGTTTCATTTCATCAAGCGAAGCCCGGGTGCGCGCCAATTCCTCGCGCAACTCCTGGTTCAGGCGCAGGACCCGTTCCATCTCCTCGGCTAACTGCTCAAGAAATTCATCGACCCCGTACTTTTCGTAACCAATGGGGCGGGTCTTGAACTGTTGCTGCTGTATATCTATCGGCGTTATAGCCATAGGTTTCCCCTCAGGAAATTGTGTATGCCAACTGAACCAGACCGGCCTTGATGATCCGTTGCAGAAACGTCAGCGCGACCAACAAAACGAGTGGTGTCAGATCAAATCCGCCAAAAACCATCGGCACAACCCGACGAATCCGATAGAAAACCGGATCGGTTGCATTGTGCAAGAATCGGACGATCGGATTGTAAGGATCAGGGTTCACCCAGGAGATAATGACCCGGCCGATAATAATGAATGTATAGAGAGAAATGACCAGATCGATCACCTGGGCAAGAGCCATAATAACTTCACGTAAAAACATAAAACCTCGCTTCAAAACATCAAATGGCGCAAGTACGCGCAACTTCTACATTTTATACAGCATCGACATGAAAACTGTCAAACGCTTTCCCTTGAAAACGTTTCAGCAAACCAAACTCTTGTTTCTTTGACAGCGTCGTTAAAAACCGCTAAAGTTACGCCTTTAATTGACCCATACGAAACGAGGATCAAGATGGTACGCACCAACAATCTAAAAGTCGCAAGCCTGACGCCGATTATCGCTCCGGCCGAACTGAAGCAGGTCTTTCCCCTGCTGGAAGATGCCGCCGAGTTTGTCACCCGCTCACGTGAACATATCCAGAACATCATCTCCAACCGCGACTCACGCCTGATGGTGGTTGTAGGTCCCTGTTCGATTCACGACCCGGATGCGGCGATAGATTACGCCCGAAAGCTGGCAAAACTGGCCAAGGAGCTCGAAGATCAGCTTTTCATCGTCATGCGAGTCTACTTTGAAAAACCGCGTACCAC
>JBFFPW010000130.1:0-5020 GCA_041573815.1 Desulfuromonadales bacterium | reverse complement strand
GCAGTCATCAAGGGCAACCTCTCGGATCAGACATCGAAGGTTCTTTCAAGTCTGACCCCTCGAGAAGAAAAAGTTCTGCGGATGCGTTTCGGCATCGGCGAGAAATCTGATCACACCCTGGAGGAAGTCGGCCAGGATTTCGCGGTAACCCGTGAGCGGATCAGACAGATTGAAGCCAAGGCGCTCCGTAAATTACGGCATCCAAGCCGGGCAAAGCGGCTGAAGAGTTTTGTCGAATAATTGGTGATCCAATCGACGAGATGAGACATTTAATCCTTTTAGCAGGGCCTATAGCTCAGTTGGTAGAGCCACCGGCTCATAACCGGTCGGTCTCAGGTTCGAATCCTGATGGGCCCACCAATTTATGATGATGAGATATCGACTCATTTTAAAATACGAAATTTTGATCAACAACAGACAGGGAGAGTGCAACTAACAGAGTTGCACTCTTTTTTTTTCGGCCCGCTATGGCATCTAAAAACAAAACACGCATACAGGATATTGTCGGATTGATCAATTCTTTCTGTCCGACAGCTTTAGCCGAAGAGTGGGATAATGTCGGCTTGCAGGTGGGTGATCCGACCGGTGAAGTGTCCCGGATTGCGGTTGCTCTGGACCCGGTCGCGACAACAATTGATGAAGCGATTGCGCAAAAAGCCGAGTTGCTGGTCTGTCATCACCCGCTTATTTTTAAACCACTGCGGCAATTGACGCCGAGCGATGAGACCGGCAAGCTGGTCATCCGGGCCATTCGGGATAACCTGGCGATTGTGTCTGCTCACACCAATCTTGACCGGGCCGATGGCGGTCTTAATGACTGGCTGGCTGAGCGTTTGGCGTTGCAGCAGACATCTCCCCTGGAAACGCCGGATGGGCTGTTGTTTAAACTTGTGGTCTTTGTCCCGACCGAACATCAGGAGTCGCTTGCCGGAGCTTTGTTTGATGCTGGTGCTGGTCATATCGGGACCTATGATCGATGTTCTTTTCGGACTGATGGCACCGGAACATTTCGACCGGGAGAGGATAGTCACCCCTTCATCGGTGAAAGCGGTAAAAACGAATCGGTTGCCGAAACCCGTCTGGAAACGGTGGTGCCGAAGGAGAAGCTTGGTCGGGTTGTGGCCAAGATGCTCAAGGCGCATCCCTATGAAGAGGTTGCTTACGACATTTTTCCGTTACTCAACAGCAGGAATGATGTTGGCCTGGGGCGTATCGGCCGGCTCTCTGCACCAATGACTCTGGGTGGTTTTGCCGAATCGGTGAAACGAACACTTGGCGCCGACCATGTCAGGTTTGTCGGGGCGAGTGACCGACAGGTTGCCAAAATCGCAGTTTGCGGTGGCAGTGGTGCTTCATTGCTATCGTCGGCAGCCCGGCAGGGTGCCGATGTGCTGGTCACCGGTGATATTAAATATCACGATGCCAGAATTGCCGAGAGTCTCGGAGTTGCCCTGATCGACGCCGGTCATTTTGCGACCGAGAGGATTATGATTCAAGCATTTGCGCAACAGTTGCGTGGAATGATAAATGCCAAAGGGTTCGAGATTGAGATTCTGCCATTGCTCTGCGAGCAGGATCCTTTTTCGGTCTTATAAACAGAATAGCGGGAGGTAACACGTGCAAGAACAGTTAGTACTATTGCGGGAGCTACAAAGCCTGGACCTTGATTTGATCGTCAAGCGCGAGGAGAAAAGCAAGCTTGAGAGGGAGCAGTCGACGATTACTGCCGAACTGGACAAGGTGCAGGAGATGGTTGACAACCTGAATGCCGAGATCGAGGTTCTTGAGGATCAGCGCAAGGATCTGGCGCAGGATCTCCTGGTCGAAGAGGGGAATATCCAGCGAGCTGAAGAGCGTTTGCCGACAATCAAAACCCAGAAGGAATATGTCGCTCTGCTCAAGGAAGTCGATGCCGCCAAAAAGATGAACAAGGATATCCTGGATAAAATTGGCCGGCTCGATGAACAGATGGCGGCGCTGGCCAGTGATCGGGATGAAAAGTCGAATGAATTATCCGAACTCAACAGTAGTGTTGAAGGACGGCAAGCAGAAATCAATTCGGCTATTGCTGTGTGTGACAAGGTGCTGGACGAAGGTGACGACAAGCGTGATGGATTCCTTGAAAAACTTCCGACATCGATGCGCAAGCGCTATGAAATGCTGCTTGATCGTCGGGCCGGGATTGCCATTGTTGAAGCCCGCAAGGGAACCTGCCTTGGTTGTCACATGAACCTGCCGCCGCAGCTGTTTAACACCCTCTTTACTGCTAAAGATGTGCAGAGCTGTCCGCATTGCAACCGGATGTTGTATCTGGACACCCCTGCAACAGAGTCAGTTTAAGCATTACTGCTGTGGTTGAAGAAGGCCAGATGGCCGCTGGTCCGCTTTGCGGACGAGAGGAAAGTCCGGGCTCCACAGGGCAGGATGGTCCTTAACGGGGACCGGGGGCGACCCCAGGGAAAGTGCCACAGAGAGTAGACCGCCTGTCAGAGCTTCGGTTCCGGCAGGTAAGGGTGAAACGGTGAGGTAAGAGCTCACCAGGTCCGTCGGCGACGGCGGATGCTCGGTAAACCCCATCCGGAGCAAGGCCGAATAGGGAAGCGTTCGAGGACGGCCCGTCCGAAGCTTCCGGGTTGGCTGCACGAGACTGTCGGCAACGGCAGTCCTAGATGAATGGTCATCACCCTTCTCCGGGTAACCGGGAAAGGGCACAGAACCCGGCTTACGGCCTTCTTCAGCCACTTTTTCCCACCGGAAGTTATGCCCACTCTAAAAGATAAAAAGTTCTGGCAGGAGGTTCTTTCCCAAGTTGCCGATGAATGGGAAGGCCTCCCTCGCACTGAGAAGGTGTGGGCCACTGAACATGCCCTCCGCATCGTCAAACTTCAGGAGCGATTGCATCAGCTGTTCCTCGATGTCGGCGGTGCCGGTATCTGCACTGATTGTGATGGTGGTTGCTGTGGTCACGGGAAATTCCACCCGACCCTGGTGAACCTGCTAGCCTGCCTGGTCACCGAACATCCCTTTCCTGAGCCTGAGTTTGCGCAACATTGCCCCTACCTGGGAGCCAGTGGTTGTCAATTCCCGCCCGGACTCCGTCCCTATAACTGTATCTCCTTTATCTGTGAGCAGATCGAAAACCGGCTGAACCCGGACGAGTTGAGTGAGTTTTATCAGCTGGAAAAAGAGATTCGCAAGCAGTACGAACTTTTTGCCGGTCGTTATGTCGGCGCCAGCATGCGTGGTATCCTGATCCGGGGAGAAACTCTTCCTTCCTATCTCACACACCGCTAAGCTCGTGATATAATGATTATTCTTGCTATTTAATTAATTCTCAAATCTCCCAGGAGTGACCGATGGACCTGAACTTCAAAAAAAATAGTCCTGAAATTGAAGACCGCATTAGCGAATTGATGAACCTGGTTGGTGTTAACCATGAGCGCATCATCAGGGAGATGATATTAAGTGCCCTCAAGGCGGGTCATGATATTGATTACCTGGCCGATCTCAAGCAGTTACGGACGACGATGAAGGAGATGCGTTATACCAGTAAAATTTTCGGGCCGTATCGCAACAGGAGGAAGGTGACAATATTCGGCTCAGCCCGGACGACGCCGGATGAACCGATCTACCAGAAGTGCGTCGCGTTTGCACGTGCATTGGCTGAAAAAGGCTACATGACGATCACCGGTGGTGGGGGCGGTATCATGCAGGCCGGCAATGAAGGGGCCGGTGCTGATAATTCGTTTGCCGTTAATATCCGCTTGCCGTTTGAACAGAATACCAACCCGGTCATGTCGGAAAACGACAAGGTCCTGATGTATCAGTACTTCTTTAACCGCAAGGTGGCGTTTCTCAAAGAGGCTGATGCTGTTGCCCTGTTCCCCGGTGGTTTTGGGACGCTCGATGAGGCGATGGAAACGCTGACCCTGATGCAGACCGGGAAGAATCAACCGATTCCCCTGGTGTTGATTGATGATGACAACGGTGATTATTGGGAGGTCTGGCTTGAATTTCTCAAGGACAGCCTGTTGAAGCGGGGGTTGATTTCCGGTGAAGACTTTGGCCTTTTTACCATCACCCGCGATGCCGATGAGGCTGTTGCAGTGATTGATGAATTCTACAAGGTTTACCACTCCAGCCGTTTTGTCGGGGATACCTTTGTTATCCGGTTGAATCATCCGCTCGATTCAGAACAGCTCGCTGTTTTGACGGCTGAATTTGGTGAGATCCTGGCTCCGGGGAGCCATTTCCGGCTAGCAGGGCCCTACGAGAAGGAACAGGACCAACCTGACCTGTTGTCTTTACCGCGGCTGGCATTTGAGTTTAACCGCCGAAATTTCGGACTGCTGACAGCATTTATAAGACGGATCAATTCGTTCTGCTGATCCTGGAAAAACAGATGGGTTATAAATTACTATCTTGTTGATTTGATTAAACTTTACGTAAATTTTGCATAATTAAACATAGCCTTGCATCTGCCAACATCACTGTTATAATGAAATTCGTTTTCCGATTATTGGACTGAACAGAGCGTTCTATTTCATCTAAGGAGGCAAGACATGAAGAAGCTGTTGGGATTGTTTGTTGTTGTAGCTGTTGCCGTAGCATTTATGCCGCAGATGGCTGATGCTGCCCGGACCACTTATGTCACAATTGGTACCGGTGGTGTCACCGGTGTTTATTATCCAACCGGTGGCGCTATCAGTAAAATGGTTAACAAGAAGCGTAAGGAATACAACCTGCGTGCGACCGTCGAGTCGACCGGTGGTTCTGTTTTTAACGTCAATGCCATCATGGCTGGAGACCTCGAGTTTGGCGTCGTTCAGTCTGATCGTCAATATCAGGCTTATAATGGTACGGCTGACTGGGAAGGCAAACCACAGAAAAAGCTGCGGGCTGTTTTCTCCATCCATCCTGAATCTGTGACCCTGTTGGCTGCTGCTGATGCCAAGATTAACAGCATCATGGACCTTAAAGGCAAGACCGTTAATATCGGTAACCCCGGTTCCGGTCAGCG
>JBFFPW010000129.1:0-5109 GCA_041573815.1 Desulfuromonadales bacterium | reverse complement strand
TCGCTTAAACTTTGTTGATGGCAGCTAGCAGCTCCTTGGCCGATTGATGGCCGGGACTGATTTCCAATGCCCTGTTGCAGTCATTTTTGGCAAGTTCTAGTTCATTCATGTCGAAAAAGGTTTGCGCCCGGCCGTAATAGTTGTCCGATCGGTTCGGGTCAATTTCCAGGGCTGCTTCAAAATCGACCAATGCTTTTTCAAATCGTTTCATGACGCGATAGCAAAGGCCGCGATTGGCAAAGTTTCGATCATTGGCCGGATCGAAGCGGATCGCTTGATTGAAGTCGCGAATGGCCCGTTTATGGTTGTTTAGTGAAAAATATGCCATTCCTCGATGGTTGTAAATTAACGACCGTATCCTGCTCTCAAGTTTCATCGCCAGAATAACACCGTAAAGCTCAATGGCGGTTTCCAGGTCGTTACTGCTGTGGGCTTCAAGGGCTCGCAACATGGTTTTCTCGAGCTTGCTTTTCAGGGTGGACGGAATCGGCTTGAGCCCACTCTGCAAAGGGGCACTGATATTGATCAGGTCGAGTTCAAGTGTGTTGTCGATGACTGTCTCGCGCCGTTTGCGACCATGATGCCTGATTTCGTTCTGGTAATCGCGGATCTCCTGGAAAATCAGGTCTGACAAGCTGAGGGTCGCATTCAGCGAGGCAAGTTTACGTCGTATTGATTCTTTCGGGAGATTGATATCTGATTTGTAGACCAGCTCATGTTCAACTTCAGCCCAGGCATCCTGCAGGATGGTGCGGAGTTGCACCTCGCAGACATTTCTCACGCCGGGAAGATTGGCCTTGAACAGCTTCTGTCTTGGTTTGATCATCAGGTGCACTGAATCGTAGCCGAATTCGCGGAATGAATGTTGAGACGATTTACGCTCATTTTCAATGATATCGAAGTTTGCTGTCAGTAAATGTTCGATGGTTTCGATATCCTCTAAAAACGGGCAGATAATGCGTAGAGCAAAGAAGTCACCGAGAGACCTTTTGCCGTTGCCGCCGGCACCAACCCGTGTGCGGCGCAGTTTGTCGAAGTAGGCATCAAAACGCTTGACCCGATATTTTATGGTCGGTGTAAAGCCCTGCCTTTCCAACAAATGCCGGACCTCCTGATAAAAAGACTGCAGCGACTCCTGGAGAAAAGGCAATTGCTTGTCATACGCGGCCCTGGTTTTAGTCAGGTTGGGCAGTGCCGGTCTGTTTTTCCGTTTTATCAATTCTTGCTCTCTTTCATGATGACCTTTATCTGATGCTCTCCACTCGTCGATGTCAGCGGAATGACTTTGTTTGCCAGGACTTCCCCATCCATTTCAATTCTGGAAACTCCGGACATAACTCTGTGCGGATTCTCAATGTTGATCTTGTAGAGGGTGTTCTCATGCCGATATTTTATTGCAAAACCTTCCCAGTTGGAAGGAATAACCGGGTTGATGTGCAGCGCGTTCTTGATGATCTTCAAGCCGAGGACCTCTTCAACCCAGGCACGGTAGGTCCAGGCGGCAGAGCCAGTGTACCATGACCAGCCTCCTTTACCGACCCGCCCGGGGAGCCGGTAAACATCAGCGGCAATCGAGTATGGTTCAAGTCCGTAATGGTCAGCCGCATCTTTGTCCTTTGTGTGTTCCATTGGGCTCATCATTTTCAGCATCTGCACCGCCCGGTTGCCGTCGCCCTTGCGGGCCATTGCCATGGCAAGCCAGATGGCCGCATGGGTGTACTGGCCGCCATTTTCCCGAACACCGGGGGGGTAGCCTTTGATGTACCCGGGGTTTTGCGTTGACGTGTTAAAAGGGGGCTCGAACAGCAGGACCATCCGTTCCTCTTCCAGGATCAATCGCTCCCAGGCTGATTCGATAGCTTGTTCGGCCCGTTTCCGGTCGCCGGCGCCGGTCAGCCAGGCCCATGATTGTGGCAGGGAATCAATTTTTGCTTCATCACTCTGTACCGAGCCGAGGAGTGAGCCATCGTCAAAAGTTCCACGTCGATACCACTCTCCGTCCCAGGCCGCTTTTTCGATCTGCTGGACGAGCTCTGTCCTTTTCTGTCGATAATCCTGTTCCGCTTCCGGTTTGCCGAGGAGATCGGCCATCTCGGCCATACCGCCAAGGATGTCGACCAGAAACCAGCCGAGCCAGACAGATTCACCGCGGCCGGCCGCGCCGACCAGATTCATGCCGTCATTCCAGTCGCCGGTGCCGATCAGAGGTAACCCGTTCGGGCCGGAGGTGAGGCCTTTATGCACTGCCCGCTGGCAATGCTCGAATATGGTCCCCCGTTCGAAGGTGACTTCCGGGGCGATGAAGACTTCGTGCTGATCCGGTTCCAGTTCCGGGGCATTGAGATATGGCGCGTCAATTTTCAGAAGATCGATGTCGCCGGTCGCTTTGACGTAGCGGCTGGTCACGTAGGGAAGCCAGAGCAGGTCATCGGAAATTCGCGAACGGATGCCGGCGCCGCCTGGGGGATGCCACCAGTGCTGGACATCGCCTTCCTTGAACTGGCGACTGGCGGCAAGGAGGATCTGCTCCCTGGCCAATGACGGATCGGTGAACAGGAAGGCCATGACATCTTGCAGCTGGTCGCGGTAGCCGAAGGCACCCCCCGACTGATAAACCGCCGAGCGGCCCCATATCCGGCAACTGAGTGACTGGTAGAGCAGCCAGCGATTGATCAGGATGTCGGTTGCCGGCTCCGGTGTTTTCACCTCTATGGTGCCGAGAAGATTGTCCCACCATTGACGTGTTGCCTGTAGCGATGATTCAAACTTGCTGTGATCGCGGAATGTCCTGGCCAGTCGCCTGGCCTCCTCCACTGACTCAGCCTGGCCGACGATGAGAATAATTTCTTCCGTTTCGTCAGCGGCCAGTTCAATCGTTGTTTGCAGGGAGGCACAAGGGTCAAGCCCGGCTCCGATCCGTCCACTGAGTATTGAGCGTTGCATGGCCGCCGGGTTCTGCATTGTGCGATTGCGGCCGATAAAGACCGTACGGTCGCCACTGTAGGCGGTCGGTTTGGGTGTCATGGCAAAAAAACTAACCCGCTCGCCATATTCGGGATGGTAGCAGTTATGGCCGAGAAGAATGCGTGAGCCACTGTCCCAGTGGGTCATGGCATGCATCTGCGATGTTTCACGGTTTTCACCGAGGGTTAACTCGGTGTACCAGGTGATTGAGAAGTTGCGCCGCCGACCGGAACTGTTCACCAGTTTCAGGCGTTGAATTTTAACCGGACTGTTCTGCTCATCGACTGGGACAAACAGAGTCAACTCCGACTCGATACCGGCAAAATTATGCTCATAAATGGAGTAACCTGCCCCGTGCCGGCAACGATAGGGGGTGTCCTCAGAACGGATTGGCGATGCTGTTGTCGTCCAGAACTTGCCACTGACTTCATCGCGAATATAAATCGCTTCGGACGGAGGATCAATGACCGGGTCGTTCGACCAGCTGTTGATCCGGTTGCGTTGACTGTTGCCATACCAGGAAAAGCCGGCGCCGGTTTCACTGGCAATCGCCCCGAAATTACGATTTGCCATAACGTTCACCCAGGGGGCCGGAGTGCTCAGACCCGGATTCAGTTCGATAACATACTCACGACCATCGGGAGTAAAGCCGCCGTAGCCGTTATGGTGAATCAACTCAATCGGTTGCAGTGCTATTGCAGGATCGCGTGCTGCTTTCACAGTCTTCAACAGTTCCGGGAGTTTTGGAGTCGGCCGTGGTGAACCGAGTTGTTGTGACAATGTACCCCGGGCGGCAACCATAAAGACGCTGGCCGCCGATTTGAGCAACCGCAGATCTTCCTCGGGCATTTGTCCGACGCCGCGCAGGTAAATGCCGCTCGGTTGGTCGCGTCCGACAAACATGGAATGCGCCTGGATCAGGTGGACCAGGCGTTCGCGCAATGGCTGTTCATAACTTTCTGATTCTTCATTAAGGATGACAAGGTCTGCCATGAATCCGTGTCGTCGCCAGTAGGTATGAGCCTGCAGCAGTTGTCGAACCAGGCCAAGGTCGCGAGTCTCTTCAACCGAAACCAGCAGTATCGGCAGGTCACCCGAGATAGCATACGGCCACAAGCCGGATTGCCCTTTCCGGTTCTCCTCGATGGTTTCAGCCGGGGCCCGTAAAAGGTTGTTGGGGAAAAGCAGATGGTCGGCAAGTTGTTGGAAGCGTCTTGCCTCATCCGGCAGGATGTGCAGCTGCCGTAACTCGATCTGTGAAGACCGCCAGGCAAATTCCATCGCCCGACTGATGGTCTGCAGGTTGTTATATTTTGTTGTCAGAGCCAGGGCCTGCTCTCTGGAGTCAGCGACTGTCATCACCATGGCGACAGTCACTTTCTCAGCGACATCAAGGGTGATGCTTTCGCGCAGGCTGAGGATCGGGTCAAGGACGAACCCGTCACTGTTGGTCAGCCGACCACTGGCGCCTCGGGCATTGGCCAGAGTGTTCCCCCGGCCGATAAAGCGGTTTCTGTCGGTTTCATAAGACCAGTGTGTTTTTTGTTCCTGTTCATTAACGAAACAATGGGCAACAAAGAAGGGGGCTGCATCCGCACTGCGCGGTCGCCGGTAGGCAAGAAGGGTGCGCGCCTCTTCAATCGCCTCGGTCTGGATGAAGAGTTTGTTGAATGCCGGGTGCGCCCGGTCGGCGGCATGATCGGCCATCGACAACTCAATGTAGCTGGTCAGGTTGAGGCGCCGCCGTTCCCCAGATCGGTTGATAAATGTCATGCGACGAATTTCGACATCATCTTCCGGGGCAACAATGACTTCGGTCTCGAGTTGGATGTGGTTTTTTATCCGGCGAAAGATCGCTCGATCCATGGCAAATTCGACATTGTAGCTTTCAATATCACCGTCGATCGGATGATAGGTTGCCGACCAAATGTCCCGCTCGCGCAGATCGTGCATGTAGCAGTAGCTGCCCCATTGATCGGAGGTCCGATCAGCGCGCCAGCGAGTGATCTCCTGCCCCTTCCACTTGCTGTAGCCGCCACCGGTATTGGTAATCATCAAATCATAGCGACCGTTACAGATAATCTGCGTCTTCGGCATCGAAGTGTGTGGTGTTTCAAAAGTGCCGGATGCCGGGACATCGGAACT
>JBFFPW010000128.1:0-5132 GCA_041573815.1 Desulfuromonadales bacterium | reverse complement strand
CGACATAGCAGAGCCGGCGCTCTTCCTCAAACTCATCACCACCATAACCGACGCGGGAATGCGGGAAAACCCCTTCTTCCATACCGGTCATAAAAACCACCGGAAACTCGAGCCCCTTGGCGGCATGCAGGGTCATCAAAGTCACCCGGTCGAGAGACGGGTCGTAGGAATCAAGATCGGTAATCAGGGAAATCTGTTCAAGATATTCCTGCAACGAACCAGCTGTCGCCGCATGCTCTTCCATACCGGCCAACAGCTGTTCAAGGTTGTCGAGCCGGTTGCGTGCCTCTTCACTCTTCTCGGAACGCAGTTGCGGCCCATAGCCGCTCTCCTCGATCAGGTCGGCCGCCAACTGCGGAAACGCCTGCTCTTCCAGCCGGGCGCTGAAATCATCAATCAAGGCGACAAAAACGGCGACTTTTTTTGCCGTCGCGGCCGGCAGAGCTCCTTTTTCAAGGACCAGACGACACGCCGGCAGAAAACCACCCGCCTCTTCACTGAAAACAGAAATTTTATCGATGGTCGCAGCACCAATGCCACGCCCCGGCACGTTGATGATCCGTCGTGCGGAAACAGAATCAGCCGGGTTGATCAGAATCCGCAGGTAAGCGAGGACGTCCTTGATCTCGAGTCGGGAATAAAACTTGATGCCACCAAACATGACATAGGGCAGATTGTGGCTACGCAGTGATTCTTCAAGAACCCGCGATTGGGCGTTGGTCCGATAAAAAACCGCCATGTCGCGCAGATGCCGGCCGGCCCGCTGCAGCCGCTTGATCTCATTGGCGACAAAGCGCCCCTCTTCGAGATCATCAGGGCAGGCTTCAACTGTCAGGGGCTCGCCTTTCGGGTTCTCGGTCCAGAGTTCCTTCCCCTTGCGGCCAATATTCTTGTCGACCACCGCCTGGGCGGCACCCAGAATCGTTTGTGATGAGCGGTAATTCTGTTCGAGTCGGATAACTTTACAGCCTGGAAAATCCGATTCGAAATCGAGAATATTACTCACTTCGGCACCACGCCAGCTGTAGATCGATTGGTCATCATCACCAACGACACAGAGATTGCGGTGCTGTTCAGTCAACATCCAGACCAGCCGGTACTGAACCTTGTTGGTATCCTGAAATTCGTCAACCAGAACATAGCGAAAGCGATCCTGCCAGTACCGCAACGCCTCCGGGCAATCCTCAAACAGGCGCAGAGTCAACAGCAGCAGATCGTTAAAATCGAGCGAATTCGACTCCTGCAGGCGGATTTGATATTTCTCGTAGACCTTTGCTGTCAACTCAGCATAGTGATCATTCCGTGGAACCTGCTCGGGATAGAGACCCCTGTTTTTGGCCGAGTCAATTGCGGCAGCAGCGGCCCGCGCCTTCAGTGTCTTCTCCGGAATATTCATCTCCTTGAGAATCTGCTTGAGCAGTCGCTCCTGATCCTGGTCATCGTAGATAGAAAAATGGGAGTCGTAGCCGAGGCGACTGATGTCCTGACGCAGAATACGCACACAGGCCGAATGAAAGGTTGAGACCCACAAGCCGCCAACCGAGCCAAGCAGTTCCTCGACCCGCTCCCGCATCTCGCCGGCCGCCTTGTTGGTAAAGGTCACCGCCAGGATCTGCCGTGGTTCAACGCCATGCTCGCGGATCAGCCAGGCGACCCGTCGGGTCAGGGCCCGGGTTTTGCCGGAACCGGCCCCGGCCAGAATCAGCAACGGCCCGTCACAGGATTGCACAGCCTCTTCCTGCGGCGGGTTCAAACCGATCAGAAGGTCATTCATCGCCTTCCTCTTCCAGGGTTCGGCTCATCAGCTCTTTATTGTAAGCTGAGACCATATCGCGGCGCGATATAATGCCAACCAGCTTGTGCCCATTATCATGCTGCACCACCGGCAATTGCTCGATATTGCGGTAACCGATTTTCTTCATCGCGGAATCCAGATTGTCATCGGCAGTAACAGTAATAACATCAAGCGTCGCCAACTCCTTGACGACAATCAGATCCATCAGGTCCTTTTCAAACACCACCCCCATGAAATCCTGTACGGAGATAATCCCGGACATCTCTCCACTTTTGCTGACCAGCGGAAAGTTGGTATGGCGGGTCGTAGCGATGAAGTCAGCAAACTGGCCGAGCGTCATATGCTCGGGAATCGTCTCCGGTTTTTTGTTCATGACGTCGCCAACCCGGATCGACTTCATGATGTTCCGCTCTTTACCAGATTCGAGATCTATTCCGGCCTTGGCAAGCTCTACCGTGTCGAGACTTTCTTTCTTGAAATGGCGACATACGGCCGTACCGATCACGCAGCTCAGCATGATCGGCACAATGACCTCATACGAATCGGTAATTTCAAACAGCATAAAGATTGCGGTCATCGGTGCGTGGGTTGCCGCTGCCAGAAAGGCGCCCATGCCAACGACAGCGTAGGCTCCGGCCGAGAGTTGCATCGCCGGAAAAATCATTTGTGCAATCTTGCCAAAAGCTCCACCGGTCACAGCCCCGAGATAAAGACAGGGAGCAAACAGCCCCCCTTGCAGACCGGAACCAAGGGTAAACGAGGTGGCGATCATTTTAACGACGATCAACGCCAGCAGCATCCACCAGACCCCGTCCCCGAGCAACACCGTCTGCATGAACTCGTAACCGTTGCCAAAGACTTGCGGGAAAAAAAGACCGATCAGCCCGACCAGCAGACCACCAACAACCGGTTTGACCAGCCGCGGCAATTTGATAGCAGAAAAGATGTCCTTGATCCGGAAATGGATATCGATAAAAAAAGCAGCCAGGGCACCAACGATTAACCCAAGCAAGATATAAAGTGGCAACTCCCAGAAAGAGGTCAAAACATATGAGGGTGCATAAAGCTCGGAAACGTCCCCGAGCAGAGCGCGTGACACGACGGTCGCCATACCGCTGGCGATAACAATTGAAGTGAAACTGGCGAGCTCGAAACTGGCCAGCAGGACAATCTCCTGGGCAAAGAACACTCCGGCAATCGGCGCATTAAAGGTAGCAGCAACACCACCGGCGACACCGCAGGCAACAAGAACTTTCAATCGATCGCCACTGATCCGGCAAGCTTGCCCGAACTGACTGCCGATGGCACCACCGATCTGGGCGATCGGCCCCTCCTGGCCGGCTGAACCGCCAGTGCCGAGGGTAATGGCCGAAGCCATACCGCGGGTAAAAATAGTCCGCAAGGGCAGCTTGGCTCCGCGCAAATTGACCTTCTCAAGAAACTTTGGAAAGCTGAAGCCCATATCCTTTTTGAACCAGATACCAAACGGAATCAGCAGGACACCTCCGACCGCCGGAAACAGAACGGTCCAGAAACGTGAAAGGCTCCAATGCTCCAGTGATATATGAAACAGCTCCAGTCCCTGCTCAAAAACCAGCCAGTGGAAAAAATCGATTGTCTGACGGAAAGCATAATTACCGAGACCGGCCAGCATCCCGATAACGACCGCCATCAGGATCATAAAGGTATTTTCGCTTAAGTGAAAGCGGGTGAAAAAAGCGTATTGAAGACGGGCCAGCATTGGCAAGAAACTCCCGTGGTTACAGTGTTTGCGCACGATCAGCCTCGATCACGCGATCGGTGCCATACGTTAACGCTAAACAGTATGAATGTAAACAGGGGAAAAAAGAAAAAATAGCGCCTTTTACACGACAGCAAATACCGACTTTAATTTTCCTTCTTGCAATACCGCCTCAATCCTATAAAATGTCGACATTCGACATTTGGAGATGTTTATGCTGAGCCCGAAAGAGACGTACAAGGATATTGTAATCCGGCATATCTATGATGGCCTGATGGAAGGGAGATATTCGCCAGGCGAAAAGGTCCTCGAAAGCGTCCTGGCCACCGATCTCGGCTTGAGTCGTGCCCCGGTACGGGAAGGGTTACGTGAGCTGGTCAGTATCGGATTGCTCGAGTACCGGCCGCAGGTCGGTAATTTTGTAGCGACCATGACACCACAGGAGATTGTTGACACCTACGTAACCCGGGGGGTTCTTGAAGGATTTGCCAGTAGCGAGGCGGCAGCGGAAATGTCTGAAGAGGAATTTGATTTGCTGGACGAAAAAGCCGGGCGGATGCAGCTTGCGGCATCACGCAACCGCAAGAAGGAGCTGAATGATCTCGGTGAAATTTTCCACAAAAGCCTCTTCCGCCACTGCCGAAATCTCCAGCTGCACAAACAGGCCGAAAGTCTGAGTCTTAAACATCATC
Source organism: Desulfuromonadales bacterium (assembly GCA_041573815.1). GTDB lineage: Bacteria > Desulfobacterota > Desulfuromonadia > Desulfuromonadales > UBA2294 > BM707. The sequence goes on along the minus strand of JBFFPW010000128.1, from coordinate 904 downwards.
TACTGTTCCATCGCTACTGGGCAAATCTTTATTCCCCAGAGGAAATTGCAAGCAGGCATCGGAAAATTGTCAATGTTATGCGCAGTAAGAATCCGGATCAAATCGAAAAAACCATTCGTGAACATTATTTTATAACCGGCAACCGTATTGCCGACCTGGCGCGGCAGGAATCAGGGAACAACGCCTGAAAGGATTCAATATGTCACTAAAGGATGCACATGAAAGACATATCAATCTGAATGTACGCGGTCTGCCAATTTCCGCAACGATTGAAATCAACGAACGCAGCAACAAGTTAATGGCAGAGGGTAAAACAATTTACAAATTCGGCCTTGGCCAGTCGCCGTTTCCGGTACCACAGCCCGTGGTTGAAGAACTGCGTGCCAATGCTCATCAGAAGGACTATCTGCCAGTGAAGGGATTGATGACGCTACGTGAAGCAGTCGCCGACTATTACTGCCGGACTCAGGGGCTGAGCATGAACGGAGAGCAGGTGCTGATTGGACCCGGCTCGAAAGAGCTCATGTTCCTGTTGCAACTGGTCTACTATGGCGACCTGATCATCCCAACCCCAAGCTGGGTTTCCTATGCACCACAGGCACATATCATTGGCCGAAACGTGAACTGGCTGCAAACGCTGTCGGAGAATGACTGGCTCCTGACTCCCGAGGAAATAGAGAAACACTGCCTGAAAGATCCGACCCGACCGCGAATTTTCATCCTCAACTACCCGAACAACCCGACCGGACTTTCCTACAACGAGAAACAGCTTGAGCAGCTGGCCGAGGTTGCCCGTAAATACAAGCTGATTCTCCTCTCCGACGAAATTTACGGCGAGTTGAACTACACTGGCCAGCATATATCCATCGCCCGCTATTACCCGGAAGGAACAATTATCAGCAGT
>JBFFPW010000127.1:0-5148 GCA_041573815.1 Desulfuromonadales bacterium | reverse complement strand
ACCTTCCTTCGCAGCAGCTTCATGGCGGGTTGTGCCAATTCGCATCGATCTTGATGCCCGGAATAAAACCGGTTCGGTTAAAGTCATCAATGAAGGCGACACCCTCCTCCGTTTTCAGCTCAAAGCATCACGATGGAGCCAGGACGACACAGGTGCAGACTTCTATGAGGAGACTCAAGACCTGGTATTCTTTCCGCGAATTTTATCGATTCCACCGGGTGAAGAAAGAATGGTTCGGGCCGGCTATAAAATTCCGGCAACCGACGCTGAGAAAACTTACCGACTCTTTATTGAACAGATACCAGAAAAATCGCCAACGTCAGCAGCTCAGGTCTCCATTCTGATCCGATTTGGGGTGCCGATCTTCTCTGCCCCGCTCAATCCATTGGCGCAAGGGAAAATAGAAGATATAAAGATTGAGGATAACAACCTGAAGTTCAACCTGATTAATTCTGGCAATACCAACTTGCAGATCCATTCAATCGCAGCAAAAGGTTTTAATGCCGAAGAGACGGAGTCCTTTACCGAATCAATCAAAGGGTGGTATTTACTCAACAGGCATAACCGAAGGCATTCAATTCCACTACCGTCAAACATCTGCAGTCAAACCAGGAAAATCGACATTTCGGTTCAAGCAGACAAACTCGATTTTCACAAAGTTATTGAACTTACTCCGGAGCAATGCGGACAGTAATCTCAACTGTATCGGGCATCGATTTTTCCATCAAAGGCAGACGCTTCTTTTTTTATCTGTTCACTCTTCTGTCGTTGTTTTACATATTTCCCAATAATTCACATGCCTACCAAGCAATCCTCGAAATTGTCCTGAACAGTGAAGCTAAAGGTTCCTTCTTTGTCGAAACGGCTGATAATGGCAATTTTCTGATCAAGGCAGTTGACCTGGTCGTACTTGGGCTACCTGACCCCGGTACCGCAACAATGACTATAGACGGTGAAGAATATTATTCCCTGGATGACCACCAAGGCCTCGATTATCAATTAAATGAGCAGACTCTCTCACTGGAGATAACCGTCAAGCCGGACATCCTGCCATTAAGCAGAATTGATCTCACCAACCAGAGGCCAGGCAATATTTACATTCCAAGAGAAACCAGTGCATTTCTCAACTATGGGCTTTCTGCGTCTGGCAACAAAGATGAAACGCTCTCGGTGTTTGATTTTACCCATGAGCTCGTTTTCCGAAAAGGTAAGACCCTCTACCTGACCGATGGAATTTACAGTCAGACAAAAAACGACTCCGCATATACAAGACTTATTACGCAGGCCATTCATGACAACCCCAATTCTCTGCGACGCGTTACTGCCGGTGACCACACGGTCCTCTCCGGACCTCTCGGTAGCCAGATTCTACTCGGGGGAGCGGGCTATTCGAAAAACTTCAATATAGATCCGTACTATATCAATTACCCTTCAGTACACATGGGAGGCACATCAGCAACCCCGTCACAAGTAGAAATTTATATCGATGGCATACTGATGCGCAAAGAAGATATACCGCCTGGCCCATTCATCGTTGAGAACATTACAAGATACGAAGGCGCCGGTGATGTTGAAATTGTTCTCCGTGATGCTTTCAACCGGGAGCAACGGATATCACACCCGTTCTACCTGGCCGAGAACCTCTTGGTTCCGGGGGAACATGAGTTCAGCTACAATGCCGGAGCGCTACGTGAAGACTTCGGAATTGAAAGCAATGAATACGGTGATGTCAGTTTCTCCGGATTTCACCGATACGGTTATCGCGATTGGCTGACCGTTGGATTGTCGAGTGAAATCAACTCTGATTTTTTCAGCCTGGCTCCGAGGGTTTCCGTTAAATGGAAACATTATGGTTCCTTTGATTTTGCCTTCGGCACAAGTTCGGGAAACAGCGACCACAACGGTTTTGCATCAGCCCTCGAATATTTCTACCGAAATCGTCGTTTTAGCGTCGGCTTGAAAGTCCGGAATTTCAGTGAAAATTATTCGCGGTTGGATGCCCTGTTTCGAACGGACAAGCCGAACCGCGAATCGCAGATCAGATTCGGCTATTCAACTCCTGCATTCGGGTCTCTCAATATCGGATTTACCAGCAATACCTTCCATATCGGAGAGGATCGGGATGAAATCGCTGTGACTTACAACAAACGGCTTGCACGCAACCTGTCGATGTATGCAACGGTCAACCAGTCATCAGCAACAGAAGATGAAACGATTCTTCTCATCGGTTTTAATTATTCTCCATGGCGACACAACCAGATCAATGCCCGCATTGAAGACAGGGAAAGAAGCAGAACGGCATCAGTCGGCATTCAGAAAAACCCACCGGTTGGCGAAGGCTATGGCTATCGGGCAGCGATGAACTTGACAGAGACCGACGTGAGTAACAGTTATTCTCTCAGCGCCGGGGCGCAGTATAATAGTCGTTTCAGCATTCTCAGGGCCGACACCGACCTTATCAGCGTTGACAGTGAATTCCTGCCAACGTATCGTGCCTCAGTCGGTGGTGCTATCAGCTTTATCGCTGGCAGCACGCACTTTTCAAGACCAATTCGTGACAGCTTCACCCTGATCAAGGTTGGGGAATTGGCTGATATCAGAGTCGTTCGGAACTCTTCCGTCATTGGCCGAACAAACAATGACGGCCTGATTATGGTTCCAGAATTGACTTCCTATTTTGACAACCAGATAGCTATCAAGGATGAGGACCTGCCTATAGAGTATGGGATAGACACATCACTCCAATATATCCAGCCACCTCTGCGCAGCGGCTCATGTATCATATTCAGTGCTGCGAAAATTCAGCCGATCATCGGCAAATTCACCTTCAATTCAGGCGGCAAAAAAGTTCCTTATGATTTCAGACCAATAACTGTAGAAGTCAATGAGTTAACCATTGAAACTCAGACTGGGTATGATGGCGAATTTTATATTGATCTGGCAGAAGCAGGTGAAGGTCATGCTGTGCAACTCGGCTGTGATAAACTGCAACCCTCTTCATTAGAAACACAGGAGAAGATGATCACAATAACTTACAACTTCAATGGGATAACAGATCGATTCGAACTTGCTATTCCAAGCTCAGAAGAGCTATTTATTGATATGGGAGAATTACTGCTGAATGAAAAACAGGAACTGGGTAATGGGGGAATAAAATGACTGGGCATTTAAAAAAAGTCACAATCACTACAACTTTCATACTCTGCCTGCTATATCAAAACGTTCTGGCCGCACAGTGCAACATCACCTCAACTCCAATGAATTTTGGCGCCTACGATCCGATGTCAACTGTTCCCTTGACTGCAACCGGCAGCTTTAGTATCAGCTGCAAACCAAACAAACAGATCTTCAACATCACACTGCAATTGACTTCAGGAAACTCTGGTAGTTACTCTCAGCGGAATATGGTATCCGGTGGAGGCGATCAGCTTTTTTATAATATTTATGCCAATGCAGCTCAAACCTCCATATTAGGTGACGGTTCCGGTGGCAGCGTTTCATTGACCCAAATAGTCTCCAGGCAGGCCCCATGGGATTTGACTTTCTACGGTCAGATTCCGGCGCTACAGAATGTTACACCAGGCGTCTACAATGACCTGTTAACCGCCACTATCCTCTGGTAATCCCCCCCATTTTTGCATTCTATCCAGCAATCTGCTATGGTGCCGGCATCTATTGACCCAAAGCAAAGGAAAGAACATGTCCAAAGCAAAAAATGAAAGCATGGTTAAAGTTCACTATACCGGCACCCTCGAAGACGGAACCGTTTTCGATTCATCCCGTGAAAGCGATCCACTTGAGTTCAAAGTTGGTGGCGGAGAAATGATCAAGGGATTTGATGCCGCCGTTGTCGGTATGGTCGTTGGCGAAACAAAGAAATTCACGATTCCAGCCGATGATGCCTATGGCCAACGTCGTGAAGAGATGGTGTTCCAGGTCGAGCGCAATCAGCTCCCGGAAGAAATGGAACCGGAAGTCGGCCAACACCTGCAGACAGAAGCAGAAGGCGGCCACCCGGTCGTTCTTGAAATCATTGCTGTTGAAGATGAAAACGTCACGCTTGACGGGAACCACCCGCTAGCCGGCAAGGATCTCAACTTCGATATTGAGGTCATGGAAATCAACTAAAAAGTTTGTTCAGCAACAAAAAAGGGGACTGCATTGCAGTCCCCTTTTTTATTCGTCGCGAAGAAAGTCCTAAAGGTTCTCTGCCTTATCCTTGAGGTAGGAGGCAACACCTTCAGCATTCGGCTTCATTCCGTCGTCACCCTTGTTCCAGCCGGCCGGGCAAACCTCGCCATACTTCTCGGTAAACTGCAGAGCATCAATCATCCGCAGCATTTCATCAACATTACGCCCGAGTGGCAAGTCATTAACAACCTGATGACGGACAACACCGACCTTGTCGATCAGGAATGAACCGCGGAAAGCGACGCCGGCTTCTCCAAACTCGACATCGTAGGCCTGGCAAATTTCGTGTTTGACATCAGCGACCAGCGGATAAGTCACGGCGCCGATACCGCCTTCGTCGACCGGTGTGTTCCGCCATGCCGCATGGGTGAATTGTGAGTCAATCGAACAACCGATAACCTGGACATCACGATCGGCAAACTCCTTGTTTCGCTTGCTGAAGGCAATCAGTTCAGTTGGGCAGACAAAGGTAAAATCGAGAGGGTAAAAGAACAGAACGACATACTTCCCTTTAAACTCAGACAGGGAAAAGTCGGCTTTTATAGAACCATCAGCCAGTACGGCGGCTGCAGTAAAATCAGGGGCTTGTTTACCTACCAGAACACTCATGTCATATCTCCTTTTGTTGTTTGGATTGTTTCATTTGAAAATTTGAACCTCATTTTACCGAGATGATTCCGACTGTCAAGATAAATATGACCTTTTTGGTCATATTTTATAAAAACGGTAAAACACGTGACAAGAAATACATGATCAAAGATTAACGCAGAGATGGAGAGAGAGTTTAACCTCATAACTTCCAAAACATAATCTTCCTCTGCGTTAATATTTTATTTGTATTTGCTTTTTTGGTGCCTCGCCTAAAGGCGCCTACTTTTGGTGGTGCCTTCGTGGCAAAAGAATCTACTTCTTGCTGTTTTTGCGGCTCCGGGGGTGGGCATTATCATAAACCCCGGT
>JBFFPW010000126.1:0-5150 GCA_041573815.1 Desulfuromonadales bacterium | reverse complement strand
CAATCGTTTTGTTCAGATGATCAAGCCGCTGGTCAAGGCCGCTTCCCGACCGGAAGTATTGACGGACATCGGTGGTTTTGGCGGACTTTTTTCCCTGAACACTGACAAGTACAAAAACCCGACCCTGGTTTCGGGAACTGATGGCGTCGGCACCAAGCTTAAACTCGCCTTCATGCTCGACAAACACGATACTGTCGGCATTGATCTTGTTGCCATGTGTGTGAATGACATCATCGTCCAGGGTGCTGAACCCCTCTTCTTTCTCGACTATCTGGCAACCGGCAAACTGGCCCCGGAAAAAGCGGCGGAGATTGTCAAAGGAATTTCCGAAGGCTGCATTCAGTCAAACTGTGCCCTGATTGGCGGTGAAACTGCGGAAATGCCCGGTATGTACGCCAAGGGCGAATATGATTTGGCCGGCTTCACAGTCGGCGTCGTTGACAGAGACTCTATCATCGACGGCTCAAGTATTACGGTTGGCGATCAGTTGATCGGCATCGGCTCCAGCGGACTGCACTCAAACGGCTATTCCCTCGCCCGCAAGGTGCTGCTTGAGAAAATGAAATTACCGCTCGATAAAAAAATCCCGGAACTCGGACGGACACTCGGCGAAGAGTTGCTCGAACCGACCCGGATCTATGTCAAAACCGTATTAAACCTGATCAGAAATTTCAACATCAAGGGGATGGCCCACATTACCGGTGGTGGCCTGATTGAAAATCTGCCGCGAGTACTTCCGAATCATTGCCGCGGCATCATCAGGAAAAACAGCTGGGACGTTCCGGCCATCTTCAACCTGATGCAGGATGGTGGCAATATCGATGAGATTGAGATGCTCCGCACTTTCAATTGCGGCATCGGCATGGTTCTGGTCGTCCCGAAAGATGATGCCGAAGACATTCTCGGTCGATTGTCCGGCCTTGATGAAAAAGCCTGGCTGATCGGTGAAATCAGCCAGACAGACACCGACGAACAGATAGAGTTGATTGACTGACCGGGATCTGAATGTGAATAAAAAACTTCGCATAGGCGCTCTCGCTTCCGGCGGTGGCTCTAACCTCCAAGCTATTATTGATCGCTGTGCTGATGGCTCGATCAACGCTGAGATATCGTTACTGATCTGCAACAACCCCGGCGCGGGGGCACTGGACCGTGCTGAAAAAGCCGGCATCCCGACTCTGACAATCAATCATCGCGACTACTCTGATCGCAACGATTTTGATAAAGCAGTCGTTGCCGCTCTGCAGAATGCCGAGATTGACCTGGTTGTTCTGGCCGGCTTCATGCGAATTATCACTGAAACAATTCTCGATGCCTTTCCGAACAAGATCATGAATATCCATCCGTCACTTTTACCGGCATTTCCCGGCCTGCATGTCCAGAAGAAAGCGCTCGAATATGGGGCTAAATTCTCCGGCTGCACCGTCCATTTTGTCGATACCGGGGTCGATACCGGTCCGATCATTATACAGGCTGTCGTACCGATTTTAGATGACGATACCGAGGAGATTCTTTCGGCCAGAATTCTTACCCGCGAGCATCAGGTGTATCCCAGGGCAATACAGTTATACGCCGACAACAGATTGCGAATTACCGACAGACGGGTCATCATTGATCCACCACTGACAAAAGTAGAAGCAGATCTGATCAATCCACCTTTGACTTAATCAGCAAAAGCTCAATTCATGGAATCCAGTCAGCATAAAACAATACTTGTCAGCTCCTGCCTGCTTGGTCTCGACAGCCGCTACAATGGTCTCTGCAAAAAAAACAGTTTTGTGCTAGATTTCCTCTCAACCGGGAACTGGACGATCATTCCGGTTTGCCCCGAGCAACTGGCAGGCCTGCCAACGCCGCGACCAGCAACTCAGTTTATTGAAGGGGACGGCGTCTCGGTCATTGCTGGAAATGGCTCGGTTGTCAATTCACGGCAGGAGAGCATGAATGCACTGTTCATCAAAGGCGCCGAGCAAACCGTGGCGATCGCTGAACTGAGTCATTGCTCGCAGGCGATACTGAAAGAAAGAAGCCCCTCTTGCGGCGTACACCAGATTTATCGCAACGGCAAAACAGTACAAGGATGCGGAGTTACGACCGCCCTGTTAAACAAGCATGGTGTCTCCGTTTTCTGTGAAGATGATCTTGATAAATTAGTCAATTTACCATCCCTAAAGAGGACTAGATAATGCCCGGGAAAAAGCGTTCCGGAAACAACCACTACGATGTCGCCTTTCTGGGTGACAGCCTGGCAACACTGCTGGCTGCGACCATCCTTGTCAAAAAAGGCTGCAAAGCGCTGATTATCCACAATGACAGAGAACTCCCGGTCAGTTGGTTAACATCATCCTTGATTCTGGAGAGAATTCTCGACCTGCTGGATGGTCGCTCTTGCTGCACAACCCCGTTCCCTTTTCAAATCATCACCAAAAACCAGCGAGTTGATTTCAACGGTAAAAACTCTCTCGCTGATGAGTTACGCCGGGAGCTCCCTTCAGAGCACAAGGAAGTGGCGACTTTCCTTGATGATATGCTGGCGCTGGGAGAACAACTTGAAGAACTTCTCTGGGAGCATCAAGGTCTGCCAATAAACAGTCTTGGCAACAAGCTCCGCTTCAAGAAAAAGTGTTTTCGGGCAGATATCCCCGGCAGGGTTTTCCGACAAACCCTCCGCGAACGCCTGACGGCCTTTAAGGAACCGGCGGCCCGTAAATTCCTGACGTCACTTTTTTGCGGCTACTCCTTCGCCCCCTCTAATAAACTGACCCTGGCTGAGTGTGCCTTGATCTGGAGCGGTCTTGGCCGACAGAGCGGTATTATTAAAAGTGGGTTATCAGAACTACTCTGGCACCGTTACAAACAGTTTCACGGCGATGAAGATAAACTGCATCGCCTGGCCCGCATCCGCACAGACAAGGCCGGCGCCGCAAAGTTCCTGTTTGAGGATGACAAGGTCGCTTCGGCCGACCACATTGTCTTTGCGGATCGAGAAACAATCCCCCTTTGTGAAGGGCTGACTCCGCCACCGACCGGCCGGGTGACCCGTTCGCACTTAAGCGGCGACATCAAAAACCGCATTTCCCCCCTGCTGGCCAAAAATGTTATCATCGATGGCAATCCGCCGCTCAGACTGAATTTTGAAGAAAGCGATATGGCAATCCGATGCCACATTGAAAATGCCATGCTCAGTGACCAGGGGCTTGTATCGCCAGATCAAATTGAAAAACGGGTAAGTAGAATACTCCCCTTTACCAATCTAGCCCTGACACCGAAAAGCACTTACGCTGAAACCGATGTCACCATCCGATCCAATGATCGCTCGGCATTAATGTCAGCTTTTGAAAAAATCAGTTTCGATCATGGTCGCAAATATCTTTACTGCGGTAACGCCGTCATTCCTGAACTTGGTACTGTCGGCGAGGTTCTGGTTGCCCTGACCGTCGCCAACAAACTCTTACAGGAGACTGGCAACCCGCCACTTTAATTGCAATCATTTCTACCTGTGAAAAAAGGCTTGCATTGTCACTGTAGTCATGGTAGAAATTCGCGTTCTAAACAACAGGAGGACAAGAGAATGGCCAAGGTTTGTGAAGTATGTGGGAAAAAGCCAATGTCTGGCAACAATGTCAGTCATGCACATAATAAGACAAAAAAAGTTTTCAATCCGAATCTGCAAAAGATTCGTGGGGTTGACAGCAAAGGATCAGTACGGGGCATGAAGGTCTGCACCCGCTGTATCCGCAGTGGTGCAGTAAAAAAAGCTGTCTAACCAGCTGAGTTGATACAAACAAAAACGGACCTTTTCAGGTCCGTTTTTTTGTTGTTCGTTTCTATAGGAGATCCCCTTAACCCCCTGTATAAGCGACCCACTCAATTTCGACCGCAACCCCTTTGGGCAAAGCCGCGACCTGTACACAGGCACGGGCTGGCGGTGGATCCTGAAAACGCTCTCCATAAATCTCATTGACCGTTGCAAAATTGCTCAAATCAGTCAGATAAATAGTTGTTTTCACAACATTCGCAAAACCAAGTCCTGCCGCTTCAAGTACAGCAGCCATGTTACTCATAACCTGTTGCGCCTGAACGGCAATATCGCCATCAACAATCTTCCCCTCCGGCGTCAACGGTATCTGGCCGGAGAAAAAAACAAAATCGCCGGCTTTGATCGCCTGTGAATATGGGCCGATAGCTGCCGGCGCGGCTTCTGTAGAGATCTGCTCAAGAGTCATAATCTTCTCCTCACAAATGTTTGACCCGAACGACTCGGGTCACTCCATTAAGTTTCTTGATAGAAGCAATCACTTTGTTCAGATGATCGACGTCGCGAACATCAATCTCAAAATCATTAATCGCATCCTGTTCCGGAGTCGCCTGGACATGGGCGCTCAGAATATTAGCTTCACTATCGGTGATGGAGGCCGTAATTGCTGCCAGCATTCCCTTTTTATCGGCGCAAAAAACCCGGATCGTTACGGCTCTTGAAGCCAATTTGCTGGTATCCCAGTCAACATCGATTCGCCGTTCCGGATCAGAGTCAACGACGTGTTGACAATCAACCGTATGCACAGTAACACCCCGGCCTCTTGTAACAAAACCGGTAATCGGGTCACCAGGAACCGGATTGCAACACTTGGCGAACCTGACGAGGATATCCTCGACTCCATGAATCTTGATCGAGCTTTTCGGCTTGCGTCTTAGTTTATCAAGAACTTTCTCAAATTTGCCACTTTGAGCGGGTTCGCCTTTAAACTCATCCTTAGGAACAACCCGGTTCACCACCTGCCCTATAGTGACCTTGCCATAACCGATATTCGCCAGCAGATCATCGAGTTTACTGAAGCCAAGTTCATCGAGAACCTTTTTCTGTGTGCCGCCTGCGAGGGCTCGATTCAGGCTGAAACCATGCTTGCGCAACTCTTTTTCGAGCAAACTCTTACCAAGCTCAATACTTTTCTCACGTTGTTCCGTCTTAACCCACTGCCTGATTTTGTTTCGAGCCTTGCTGGTGCGGACAAAGGTCAGCCAATCCTTGGAGGGGTTATGGCTCGCCGAGGTTAAAACTTCAACAATGTCGCCGTTTTTTAATTCGGTCCTTAATGGAACGAGTTTGCCATTCACCTTGGCACCGACACATCGATTGCCAACATCTGTAT
>JBFFPW010000125.1:0-5157 GCA_041573815.1 Desulfuromonadales bacterium | reverse complement strand
AGCTGTCACAGACGTCGCGGGCTGCGGCGGTGTTGGTGTAGGTGCCGGGAGTTGCGCCGGCACTGACAATGAGCTGGTAGGTGAAAATATGATAGCCAAGAGCCGGAACCGTGCCGATCGGGAAGCTCAGAGTCCGAACACCGGCCGGGTCGGCAATCGGCTTGCCGTCCATGGTGGCGCTGCCTTTGCGGTAAACAAAGTTGGGTGGCAAGTGGTCGGCCAGGCTGACCTGGGTGATGTCGTTGGCTGTCGTGTTGCGGACTTCAACCTGGTAGGTAATGACATCGCCGACGACCACATCTTTCTTGTTGGCGGTTTTACTGACATCGAGAACGACACCCTGGGTGAAATAAACTTCGGCGCGCTGATTCAATGGAACACCGCTGCTGGTGGCGGTAATGGTGGCGACGCCGGGGCTCGCAGACGTAATGCTGCCAAAAGCCTGTCCGTCGATATTGGTGTTGCCCGGCGGGACAAGTGCGCCAAGAGTGGTGGTCAGCGTCACCGGTTCGTTGACCAACGGTTGCCCGGCGGTATCGAACAGGGTTGTTGTCAGGGTACTGGCAGCGATGTCATCGGCCAGAACGATAATCGGATCGGCGGTCAGGGTCGAGGCGAAGGGGTCGAGGCCGTCGGTGACAATAACATCGAGGCTGTTGTTGTTGGCGATACCATCCGCATCACCGGGCAGAGCACTTTGCGGGGCGGCAGCGGACGGGATATCGTCGACGCTGACGGCGAAAGTTGCACTGCCCGCTGTGGCGGGTGCAGTTGCGGTGAAGTTGATGAGGATTAGTGTGCTGGTCGTAACCTTACTGGACAGGTCGACGATCAAATCATTGCCAATAACCTGTGTCGAGGCGCCTACACTGACCGTTCCGGCAACAATGTTGCTGTAGTTGGACGGTATGGCAACTGTTATCTGGTTAATTCCTGTGTCTCCGGGGTTGAAAACCGGAAGGATGGCAACAGTAAATGCAGTATTGATGCTGGTGATTGTTGCTCCGGGATTTATTTCGGCCGTTACTTCGGTAACCGCATTTCCAGCGCCGCCGGACGAGTTGAGATTGATCGTCGAGTCGGTAAATGGAATGCCATTGCAGCTGCCGCTGACTGTATTTGAAATGGGCAAGGCGGAAGCTGTCGCCGGGAGCAGCAGGCCAAATAAAAGGAGCAAGGCGAGATATGTCTGTCGGCGGAGGGTCATCATTGGACCTCCACCTGGAAGCGGATCGCCTTAAGCGTTCCGGCTGGTACCGGCATACGCGGATTCGGTTGGCTTGAATCGCTGCCGCAGGTGATCAGGTCCGGTTCAGGATTTGTCACACCGCTGGTGTTGAGTGCTGAGCAAACATCAGCATCCTGTGGATCGAGAAGCGGTGACCATGGACCGTTCCAAATCGTGACATCATTGCTGCCGGTGGGAACTTCAGTTGTTTGTAGCGAGCCGGCTTGATACAGGAACCAGCTTTCATTGAGCTGATCACTCATTCGAACGTCGAATGCTTCGGCATCAGTCGTATTGTCGACGTAGAGAACGAAATAGATTATGGAGTTGGATGGTACGTCGGCTCCGTCGGGGATGACGTTGCCGGCCGAGTCACGTGCCTGTTTCACCAGGGCCAACGGGACCGTATTCAGGGTGATTTCGGCCGCACCGGTCCCGTCGCCACCAGTTATGGTGCCGTTATTGATGCCGCCGATACCTCCCAGCGCCCGGTTGGTTGCCGCCGATACTTCTGGCGGAGCGACCCCGAGCAAAAATGCCAGGAATAAGGCTATCCAGAAAGCCTTGACTCGCATTGCGGGTTCCCACATCTGGCTTCAGCCATTAATGTGGAATTCTTCCTTTCCACTACAGGAAGTAGACCTGTAGTTTTGTCGATTCTTTCAGGGGCGAAAGGCCCTGGCCGCTCCGTGAGCAGAGCGGTCAGGGATTAAAAGCACCTGGAAAAGAAACGATCAGCGAAAGATTTTCGGTTACTGTACTGTCGCGCGGAAAATCAGGGCAAAGTCTTCGCCTGCCGTTGGTATAGCGGTTGCGCCGACAACGTCAAGCGAGGTACCGTTGCCACCAGCCAAGCCGGCCGAGACCGTCGTGTCTCCAGCGGCTGGCGTATCAGCAGCGTAACTGCCGACGTCAGCATCAGGCGCGTCATTGATTGCAACGGCATTGTCATACAGCGCCTGGCGCTCAGCTTGCGTACAGGCGAGGTCAGCGCAAGTATTGGTGTTGTTGATCCGCATATTGCCGGTAACATAAGCAAATTGACCGGAAAGCAGTTCGTCGGCAATATTGATATTGCTGACCGGGTTGATGTTTTCGTTGCTGACGATGATCATGAAGTCAACAGGAGTACCAGCCGGGAGGGATTGTCCGTCGGTCAATTCGACGCCGGCTATGGTGAAGGCGGTCTTGATCAAAGTGATGTTGCCGGCGTTGTAGCTGATCAGCTCAAACGTGGCAGGGCCTTGAGCGGCGCCGCCGATATCCCAGGTTGCGGTGTTGACAGCGGCCATGGCTGAAGTTGGGCCAAAAATAATGGCCATTGTAAGTGTTGCGAGCAGAGTGCTGCGCAGGGTCAAAAAGATCGTTTCCAGGTGTTTCTTCATTTTCTTTCTCCTTTCGTGGTGCGGTTGGCAGTTCATTTCATACGCTTGTGCTTCATTGTTTAAAACCCTCACCGTGAGGGCCGCTAATTCAGGGTGACAGAGAAGAGAAGTGCCCAGACCGAGGTGGCGTTAATATCAACTTGGCCGTTGCCCGGTACGTTCTGATCGCCGATGTTGATTGTTTCGATACCTCCCGTGTTGTCATAGCTGGCACCGTCACTGTCGATGGGAGGTGCATCGTCAGTAAAGGATGGTCCAGATTGTGCGGCTGAAAAGATATTATTTTCTTCTGTCTGCGTGCAGACACTGTTTGTGCAGGCAGTCAGTGAGTTGTCAATTTGCAGGGAGTCCTGCACATAGCTGAAGGTCGGGTCGAGAATATCCTGGACGCTGACGTCGTTAATCGCTCCACCTTTGTTGTTGATGTAGATCAGGAACTTGACTTCGGTGCCGGCAGCGAGCTGAGTGCCATCAGCGAGCGGGGTGCCATCGGTTAGGAATGATCGTTTCTGCATGAAAGAACAGCTGCTGGTCATCGCCACCCATTCGATCGAGCGGCGCATGATGGTTTCACCATTGGCATTGATAGTTACAAAGTCTGACTCCGTCATCTGGTGGTCTCCCCATGGAAGAACGACCCGACGGCCCGGAGCGGACCCTCCGGTCACCAAGGCCCCACCGATTTCCATGGTCACCAGTGTGCCACTGTTCGAATCGGTTGGTTCCCAGGCGCGGAAGATTGCATCAGCTGAAACAGTTCCAGTTCGGTCAAGGTTGTTAAGCCTCTGGGTTTCGGTGAAGATCGGGTATGAACCGACTCCTGCTCCGGCGACGGTCTGGGTGATGTAGTGGGTGACGTCATTGATGTAGATATCGGTTGAATTGTAAAAGCTGACCGATTGTGCTGTCGCAATGCCCAAATCGTCAACCGTGTCAGGGTCTTCTGTTACCACACCATAGCAGGCGGCCGTCAACTTGTCCCCGAGGGAATTGGATGCAACTTCTTCACTGACGTAAGCCAGGTCAGTTATGGCAATAGCGGCGTCAAAGGCTGACTGGGAATCGCCGTCGTGAACTGTTGTGATTGTATGCCCCCACGAGGTTATCAGCTCGACTCTGAGTTGTTCCCCGGCATTGATGACGCCATTGTTACGGGTAACATAAAGAATGTTATAAGCGAAAGTAGGTGCTGCCAAACCAGCAAAAAGAACCATGCTTGTCACAGAAATAAGCAGGCTTCGGGAGAGAACTTTGGTGGGCGGTAAGAAAAAAGACAAAAGAAGACTACGCAGCAATTTGATGAAAATTGCTGAAATGGAACGGATGTGTATGATGCAAAACTTCCCCAGCCTCGTCATATCCCCCCGATACGGTTCTTGATGGCATGAAAAGTAAATGTTTAAACCTTTATAAAATAACAGATTTTGTCGATTTTTTCGAGTTCTTTCCTGTCCTTGTTATCGATGTGCAAGATGATGACGATTGACAGTTGTTAATGATCAGCATAGATTTACAGAGTTCGATTTAAATGGAGAGTTATTTTTTGAAACATAAAACGATTTACAGTTGTCAGCAGTGCGGTTATCAGAGCCCGAAATGGATGGGCAAATGCCCTGATTGCAATCAGTGGAATAGCCTGACTGAAGAACAGGTCACCGTCGCCAAGAAGAACGCCCGTCTGGCGCCACCGCCGGCGAAAGTCAAATCGTTGTCCGAAGTTTCGGCTAACGAGGATGACCGCCATCGTTGCGGCATCGGCGAGCTCGACCGGGTTCTCGGTGGCGGGGTGGTGCCCGGTTCGCTCAGCCTGATTGGCGGCGACCCCGGTATCGGCAAGTCGACATTGCTGTTGCAGGCGGTCGGCAAGCTGTCCGGCAGTAAAAAAGCCCTTTATGTCACCGCCGAGGAATCGGATCGCCAGGTGAAATTGCGGGCCGAGCGGCTTTCGGTCAAGGCGGAGAATCTTTATCTGCTACCGGAGACATCTCTGGAATCGATTCTGGAGCGGGTCAGGGAGATTAACCCGGATTTTCTGGTCATCGATTCGATTCAGACAATATTTACTTCGGGACTCGAGTCAGCGCCCGGTTCTGTCAGCCAAGTGCGCGAGTGTGCCGGACGGTTGATGCAACTGGCCAAGGGGGAGGGGGTAACGACTTTCCTCGTTGGTCACGTCACCAAGGATGGTGCCATTGCCGGGCCACGCATGCTTGAACATATGGTCGATACGGTGCTTTATTTCGAGGGGGATGCCGGCCACCCTTACCGGATTTTACGGGCGGTCAAGAATCGTTTTGGCTCAACCAACGAGATCGGCGTCTTTGCCATGCGCGAACATGGTCTCGAAGAGGTGCCGAACCCGTCCGAGCTTTTTCTGGCCGAGCGGCCGGAAGATGCGGTCGGATCCGTTGTCGTGCCCTCACTTGAGGGGAGTCGGCCGATTCTGGTAGAATTACAGGCACTGGTTTCCGGGGCTTCTTTCGGGACCCCCCGACGGACCACCATGGGGCTCGACCACAACCGGGCCTCGCTGCTGGTGGCGGT
>JBFFPW010000124.1:0-5192 GCA_041573815.1 Desulfuromonadales bacterium | reverse complement strand
TGCGAGGTGTTGTCGTTAATTGTGCAGGGCGGCGTTCTTCTGCTCAAGGGCAACGGGGTGAATCAAAAACTCTAATTCTTGCCATTCCCGACCTGCTCGGGAATCCATTTTGAACTCTCTCATCTTTTGATCTTCGTCCCGTGGCGGAGCGCCGAGTAAACGTGGATTAAAATTGATCAGCCGCAAAAACTGTTTGAGGACATATGAGCCGATGGCGAAGGAGGACGAGTTTTTTTGTGGCCGATTTTCATCCATGTGCTCGAGGGTACAGCGGAGGGTCGGGACATAGGCCCTTTTCTGCATACTCTTTTGTGGCCAGACAAAAGAGTATGGCGGAGTGTGCGGACGAAACCGCACGGTTTCGAGGATCTGACCCCACCACTTCCCGGGAAGAACTTCTTGCCATTCTGGCTCCGGTGCGGTATCTGATGCAGCATGACGAATTCTGCTACGGCAACGGCCGGACAATTCCCGGTCGATGCCTCCCTGCCACAACTTCTATCGGCCTTGAGCGCCCATCCGGTCGTCATTCTTGAAGCGCCGCCCGGGGCCGGTAAAACGACCCGGGTGCCGCCGGCTCTGCTGGATCTCCCTTGCCTCAACGGACAAAAAATCCTGATGCTCGAACCGCGGCGGATCGCGGCGGTCGGTGCTGCCGATTACATGGCCCGGCAAACTGGTGAAGAGGTCGGTCAGAGTATCGGCTACACCATCCGTTACGAACGCCAGGTTTCTGCCGCCACCCGCATCGAGGTGGTGACCGAGGGTGTGTTGACCCGGCGCCTGCAGTCCGACCCCGAGTTGCCTGGGATCGGTATCGTCATCTTCGATGAATTCCACGAGCGTAATCTGCATAGCGATCTGGCTCTGGCGCTCTGTCTCGATGCCCAGAAAGGCCTGCGGCCCGATCTGAAGATTGTCATCATGTCGGCGACGCTCGACAGTGATGATCTGGCAACCAAACTCAATAATGCGCCGGTTATCAGCAGCAAAGGGCGGATGTTCCCGGTCGAGCTCTCCTACGCCGGGCAGGATGTTTCGCCGCGAACGATCGTCGCAGCGGCGGTTGCGGCCACCGGCCAGGCTTTACAGCAGAGTGAAGGGGATGTCCTGGTTTTCATGCCGGGTGCTTACGAGATCGACCGTACCGTCGAAGCACTTCGCCGTCAGCATCCTGCTATTGATATCTGCCCGCTCTACGGTGGACTGCCGCTGGCCGAGCAGCGCCGGGCGATTGAACCCGGTGGTCGTGATGGACGGGGGCGCAAAGTCGTGGTGGCGACCAATGTTGCCGAGACCAGCCTGACCATTGAAGGGGTGCGGACGGTGGTCGATTGCGGCTTTGAAAAACGTCCGCGCTTCGATGCCGCCCGTGGTCTGACGACCCTTGAAACCGTCCGTATTTCCAGGGCGAGCGCCAAACAGCGGTCCGGCCGCTCTGGCCGCCTCGGTCCTGGCACCAGGTACCGCCTCTGGAGTGAAGGGACGCAAGGCGCTCTGTTGCCGCAGGCGCCGCCGGAGATAACAGTTGCCGATCTGGCTCCTCTGGCTCTCGATCTGGCCCACTGGGGGATCAGTGATGTCAATAGCCTGGTCTGGGTCGATCCGCCGCCGGTCGGTCACCTGAAAGCGGCCCGGCAGCTGTTGCAGCGGCTCGGCGCCCTCAATGACCGCCTGCAATTGACCCCCATCGGTGAGCAGATGGCCAAAACCCCCGCCCATCCACGATTGGGCCGTTTACTGCTGCAGGCGCAGCAGGAGAACTGCCCGGAGCTTGGTGCCGATCTTGTCGCTCTGCTCAGTGAAGGGCTCGGCAGTGGAAAAATATCCGACTTGCTCGAAAGTTTGCGCCGGGTTGGAGCCAACAATGCCCCGGCCAATATCGCCCGCGCCGCCGGTTACTGGCGTCAACACCTCAAATGTTCAAACCGGCCAACCGATATGAATGAAACCCGGGTCGCCCGGCTGCTGGCGGTTGCTTACCCTGATCATATTGCCCGACTGCGTGAAGGCAGCGATCTGCAGTATCTGCTGGCCAACGGTATGGCGGCAGAAATTGCCACGGCATCACCCCTGCGCGGCTCTGAGTTTCTGATTGTTGTCGATCTGCATGGCCGTTCCCGCACCGAGGTGAAAATCAGCTCGGCGCTCCGTTTCTCCCGCGATGATCTTGAAGAAACCATTGGCGGGACCGTTCTCTGGCAGCGCCAGGTTGAATGGAATGAAGAGCGGCAGCAGGTGGTCGCCCGGGAGGTCCGCTGCCATGGCGCCCTGATTCTGCAGAGTCGGCCGGCCAAAGCTGCCCCGGATGATATTCGTGCAGCCCTGCTCGGTTGGATCGAAAAGAAGGGGCTCGAGGCTCTTGCCTGGAGTAAAGAGGCCGGGCCGTTGCGTGATCGGCTCCGTTTTGTTTCCTCGCACCTGCAGGGGCAAGGGTTCCCCGGCTACAGTGATGCAGCACTGTTGACTGACCTGTCGCAGTGGCTCGGACCGTACCTCGACACTGTCCGTTCGGTGGCGCAGTTAAAAAAGGTTGATCTGAAACAGGCACTTTTATCACGCCTTGACTGGGCACAGAAAAAACAGCTCGATGAACTGGCCCCGGAGCGGATCAGGGTGCCGGGTGGTTCCAATGTCCGCATTGATTATTCTGGTCCACAGCCGGTACTGGCGGTCAAGCTGCAGGAGCTGTTCGGCCTGGCCGATTCACCCCGTATCGCCGGCGGCAAGGTGCCGGTGCTGATTCATCTGCTCTCGCCGGCCGGGAGGCCGTTGCAGGTGACAGCCGATCTCAAAAGTTTCTGGGAGAATGTCTATCCGGAAGTGAAGAAGGAGATGAAGGGCCGCTATCCCAAGCACCCCTGGCCGGATGATCCCTGGAGCGCCGAGCCGACCCGGCGCACCAAGCGCAGGAAGAATTGATTTCAATGATGCACAAAGATTTCCCGGATATCATCAAACAGGCGACCGGCGCCAACAAGATTGAACTGATCGAGGTGATCCAGGAGCTCTGGAGCGGCTATGGCACCATCGGTCGTTATCGTTTGTCCGGTGCTGAACGTCAGAGCGTTGTCATCAAGCACGTGCATGTCAGCGATCCGGCCGGGCACCCGCGTGGCTGGAACAGTGACTTGTCACACCAGCGCAAGCTGCGCTCCTACCAGGTCGAGTCGGCCTGGTATCGGCAGTGGAGCGAGTCGTGTGATGAAAACTGCCGTCTGCCGGACTGCCTGGCGGTCGCGAGCCGCGGCGATGAAACGCTGATGGTGCTTGAGGATCTCGATGCCTCCGGTTTTGCCGGGCGCCGCGAGATGGTCTCCGAAACCGAGCTGCTTGCCTGCCTCGACTGGCTGGCCAACTTCCACGCCACCTTTTTTGGCTGTGAACCGAAGGGGTTGTGGGCGCAGGGGACTTACTGGCAGCTCGAGACCCGGCCCGATGAACTGGAAGCGTTGACCGATCTGCCCCTCAAACAGGCGGCCGCCGAGATTGATCGTCGACTCCGGGATTGCCAGTATCAAACCTTCGTGCATGGCGACGCCAAGCTGGCCAACTTCTGTTTTTCTGCTGATGGCAGGGCTGTGGCCGCGGTCGATTTTCAGTATGTCGGTGGCGGTTGTGGCATGAAGGATGTCGCCTACTTTATCGGCAGTTGCCTGAATGAAGCGGAGTGCGAACGGCGCGAAGCGCAGCTGCTCGACCACTATTTTTCAACCTTGCAGCCGGCGTTGGCTCGCTGTCAGCCCGCCGTTGACGGCAAGGCCGTTGAATCCGAGTGGCGGCAACTGTTTCCATTCGCCTGGAGTGATTTTCATCGTTTTCTCAAAGGTTGGAGCCCCGGCCACTGGAAACTCAACGCTTACAGTGAGAAGATGGCGCGGGCAGTGGTTGCGAAGTTGCGGTGCTAAGATGACATTCTTTCCGGGGCGGTCGCTTGTGCAGCCTTATTTAAGATGATATAAGAATAGTCTGTACCATTTAGTTCAATCTGGGGGTGACATGAACTAACCGGATTTAATAATACAGACGTCAGCTGCTGAAAAAGCAGGTGGCGTTTTTTTGTTTGGGCCGGTTCCGGGGCTGTTTTTCGAGGATATCAGGCTCTTTCTCGAAGTAAGTATGACGTTCTTATCGATAGAAGATCGCAGTTCACAAGAACAGTATTCAAACCGAACAACCCTTAACAGATGGAGGAAGAAAATGGCAAAGAACAGACTGATCAGGCAAGGTGCTTTTGTTGTTGCAGCTGTCGCATTACTGTTTAGCTTTGCAAGCACCTCTCAGGCTGCAGACAGAAGTTATCTGTTAGCGACCGCCTCAACTGGCGGAACTTACTATCCGGTCGGCGTTGCCCTGTCGACTCTGGTCAAGGTTAAGTTGCAGCCAAAACAGAAGATCGGCATGTCGGCGATCAATTCAGCCGGTTCCGGCGAGAACATCAAGCTGTTGCGCGAAAATGAAGTGCAGTTCGCTATCCTTCAGGGCCTTTACGGTGCTTATGCCTGGCAGGGGACCGGACCGATCGAAAATGAAGGTCCGCAGAAAAACCTGCGCGCCGTCACCATGCTCTGGCAGAATGTCGAGCACTTTACCGTCAACAAGAAATTTGCCAAGACCGGCACCGTCTCCGACCTGCTCGGCATGAAAGGTGAGACTCTCTCTCTCGGCAAGAAGAATTCCGGCACCCTCGGCTCCAACACGGTTTTGCTGAACAATCTCGGCGCCGATGTTGAAAAAGACTACAAGCTGATTTATGTCGGTTACGGGCCATCGGCCGATGCCCTGAAAAATGGTCAGATCAGCGGCATGAGTACTCCGGCCGGCTCTCCGGTCAGCGCCGTCACCAAGGCCATGGCCTCGATGGGGGATGATATCACCGTCCTCGATTTTACCGACAAGCAGATGAAGCAGGCCGATGGTGGCATGGACCTCTGGACCCGCTACGTTATTCCGGCCGATACCTATCCGGGGCAGAAGAAAGATATCAACACCATCGCCCAGCCGAACTTCCTCGCGACTCGGGCCGATGTTGATGAAGATGCTATTTACCAGATCACCAAGACCATTTACGAAAACCTGCCATTCCTCAATGCTATTCATGGCGCCACCAAGGCGATGGCAATCGAAAAAGCGATTGCCGGTCTGCCAATGCCGTTGCACCCGGGTGCAGCCAAGTACTATCAGGAGGTTGG
>JBFFPW010000123.1:0-5222 GCA_041573815.1 Desulfuromonadales bacterium | reverse complement strand
GGGAAGGTCACCTTAACGGCACAAATTTAAAGCATTTGTAATAAGAAAACCTGATCAACAAAGAGCCCGCTGAATAGCGGGCTCTTCTCTTTCTGGAGGTGACAAGCCTTTAATGCGTCTGTGGCTGGTGGAACAGACGCCAAATCCAGGCCAAAACAGCCGGCCCGGCCCAGAATACCAAACCGATAATGAATGCTTCTAACATGGTATCCTCCATGCGCTTTATGTTTAATTATGACCTTTTTCGTCATAATAACAGAACCGCCTGTCTTGTGCAAACGATTCGATCAAAAAAATGTCCATTTCTTTTGATTTTTAATAATACAACGTGCGGGTGCCATCAGCTGGTCACTGCCCCTTCGGAGGCTGATGAAACAAGTTTGGCATACTTGGCAAGAACACCCCGCTGTTGCCCCGGAGAGGCGGGCTGCCACGATTCGATGCGGCGGGCCATGTCTTGTTGCTTCAGGTCGAGGTTCAGTTCATTCCGATCAAGATCAATGACGATGCGGTCGCCATCTCTGACAATAGCCAGCAGGCCACCGGATTGCGCCTCCGGGGAGATATGACCGATCATGATGCCGTGCGTTCCGCCGGAGAAACGGCCGTCGGTAATCAGGGCAACGCTGCTGCCAAGACCACACCCCATCAGGGCTGCCGAAGGCGCCAGCATTTCGCGCATGCCGGGACCGCCTTTTGGTCCTTCATTGCGGATGACAATGACATCTCCGGGGTTGATCTGTTTATCGAGAATCGCTTTAAGGGCCTCTTCCTCACAATTGAAAACGCGGGCCGGACCGGTAAAGCTGTCGAGCTGTTTGCCGCTGAGCTTTAAAACACAGCCCTCACTGGCAAGGTTGCCGTAAAGAACGCGAATGTGCCGGTTTGCCGGAGCCAGCGGTCTGTCCGGGTGGTAAATGATATCCTGATGATCCGGGAGCTCCGGGGCCTGCTGCAGATTTTCTGCTATGGTATTGCCGGTAATGGTCAGGCAGTCTCCGTGCAGGTAGCCGGTATCGAGCAGAAGCTTCATGACCATCGGAATCCCGCCAATGGTTGTCAAATCGTTCATGACATATTGGCCGAACGGCTTGAAGTTCCCGAGTAGCGGTACGCGTTGCGTCATTGCGGAAATGTCCTTCAAGGTCAGCTTAACATCGGCTTCTCGGGCCAGGGCGAGCAGATGCAGGACCGCGTTGGTCGATCCGCCGACGGCCCAGGCCACTGTCAGGGCATTTTCAAAAGCTTTACGGGTCATGATGTCGCGGGCAGAGATCTCCCTGTCAAGCAAAGTCATCAGAGCCTGAGCGCTTTTCCGGCAATCCTCTTTTTTGTCCGAAGAAATTTGGTTGGCGGCATCGGCGGCGACATGGGATGACGAGCCGGGAAGACTCATGCCCATCGCTTCTATGGCGGCAGCCATGGTGTTGGCGGTATACATGCCGGCGCAGGAACCGGCACCGGGACAAGCGTGGCACTCAATGGCCAGCAGTTCTTCATCGTCTATTGACCCGGCGGAATGGGCGCCAATCGCTTCAAAGGCACTGACGATATTCACGTCGTGATTTTTATAGCGGCCCGGCAGGATGCTGCCGCCGTAGAGGGTCAGTCCGACCAGGTTATTGCGGGCTATCGGCATCAATGCCCCGGGGATGGTTTTGTCGCAGCCCGACAGAGTGATGACGGCATCGACCCGGTAACCCTCGGTCATCAGTTCAATACTGTCGGCAATGACCTCGCGACTCACCAGCGAGTATTTCATCGCCTCGGTCCCCATGGAGATACCGTCGGAGACAACCGGGGTTCCGAAAACAATGGCTTTGCCGCCCGCTTTTTCAATTTCCTGCTGCAGCAGGTCGCCAAGTTCACGGATATGATCGTTGCAGGGAGTCCCATTGGTGTAAGCGACCGCCAGGGCTATCAGCGGTTTTTCGAAATCGTCGTCATTGAAGCGAACAGCGCGCAGCATGGCCCGGGCAGCAGAGCGTTCCACCCAGTTTTTACTCCCCTTGTGTCCAGTTATTTCACTGCTGCGTTTTTTCATTGAATTATTGCTCTATGGCGGTGACTCCGGTGCGGGCAACTTCGACAATATGCTCCAGGCCAACCTCTTCCATGAAATCATCGATGTGTTGGCTTGCCCCGACAACCTGGACAATCGATGTGTCTGATTTTAACTGATCGAGAATTTCGAAATTATATTTCGGAGCCAGATTGTCCAGAGTTGAACGTTCGGCATCAATCTTGAGAATCGCCACTTCACGCCAGTAGCTGAGCTCCCGATCAAGTTCCTTGGCGGAAATAACCTCGATGAATTTTTCTAGCTGGCGGATCACCTGCTGTACTTTGGCATCATCATTCTCGCGCAGGGTCATCGTCATGCGGCTGGTTCCGGGAGCTTTGGCACTACACACCGTCAAGGTGTCGACGTTATACATTTTTTTACGGATCAACATGGAAATCTTGTTGAGGACACCTGGCCTGTCGTGCATAAACATCAGAATAGCTCGGCGTTTCATCTCACTCGACATTATTTATTCCCCTTATTTTCTTTCTTCTTGTCAGTTAACGGTTCAGGTCTGCGGATAATCATGTCATTAAACCCGCCGCCGGAAGGGATCATCGGCAAGACAATTTCCGTTGGGTCACAAACGAACTCCAGGACGATAGGGCCTTCCTGATCTATGGCCGCCTTGAGCCCTGCTTCAATATTGTCCACAGCGTCAATTTTTTGGTATGGGATGCCGTAAGCACTGGCAATTTGACCAAAATCGGGACTCAGCATCGGCGTGCCGGCATAGCGACCATCAAAAAAGAGGGTTTGCCACTGACGGACCATTCCGAGATAACCGTTATTGAGAATGATAATTTTGACATCGAGTTTCTGTTCCATGATGGTGCCGAGTTCCTGGATGTTCATCTGGAAACCGCCATCACCGCTGATCGACCAGACCCGTTCATCGGGCCGGGCCAGTTTGACACCGATTGCCATCGGTAGCGAGCACCCCATGGTTCCGGCGCCACCCGAGGTGAACCAGGTGTTGTTTTTCTGGAAATTATAGAACCGGGCGGCAATCATCTGGTGTTGTCCGACATCGGGGATAATATTGTCCTGACCTTTTGTCAGTTCCGACAGCTTATGGATGATCGTTTTCATCAACAGCTTGCCGCCACTGCCAACTCCGGCGGCGAGCTCTTTTTCCAGGTCGGCTTTCATCTCCTGCCGGAATTCATCAATCTGCGAAAACCATTTCAGTCTGGGTCGTGAGGTCAATTCCGGATCATTGAGGAGAACATGCAGGGTTCGGCCGGCGTCGGCGTTGATAGCGACCGAGGTGGCAACATTCTTGTCGATTTCCGACGGATCGATTTCGACATGGATAACATCGGCCCCGGCGGCGTATTCAGCCAGCTTTCCGGTGACCCGGTCATCAAAACGCATGCCGAAGGCGATAATCAGATCAGATTCCATGATCACCCGGTTTGCCTCGACGGTGCCGTGCATGCCCATCATCCCGAGACTCAAGGGGTGATCGACCGGCATCGCCGAGAGCCCATGCAGAGTAAACGCGACCGGAATGTTGGCTTTTTCGGCAAACTCCTGCAGCAGCGCTCCGGCTTTGCTGTCGATGACGCCGTGACCGCAGAAAATAACCGGCTGGTCGCTGCTGTTAATCATCTGGATCGCACGGTGAATCAGGTCCCGTTCCGGCGAAGGATGATAGAAGAAGCCGGGCAGATTCGGTTTAAAGGTTTTGAGATTAAAACTGTAATTGTCGTCCGCTTCTTTCTGCTGGACATCTTTGGGGATATCGATGACAACCGGGCCGCGGCGGCCGGTCTCGGCAATGTAAAAGGCTTCGTGGATAGTCGATTCGACTTCTTCCACGGCCAAAGGCATGTAGGTCTCTTTGGTGATCGGCATCATGACCCCGACAACGTCGCTCTCCTGGAAGGCATCGGTGGCGATGACTCCGGTGGCGACCTGGCCGGTGATGGCGATAATCGGCACCGAATCCATATGGGCGTCGGCAACCGCGGTGACCAGGTTCATCGCCCCGGGGCCGGAGGTTGTCATACAGACGCCGATCTGTGGCTCGTCATTGGTGAGAGACGCCCGTGAAACCCCCTGCGCCATAAAAGCGGCGCCCTGCTCATGGCGCGACATGATGAAAGTAAACGCCTGGCGTTTTTCCATCTCATCAAAGATCGGCATGATAGCGCCGCCGGTGTAGCCGAAGACATACCGAACGTTCTTTTCTTTCAATGCTTTGATAACGAGTTCTTTGCCGGTCATGATTTTCCTTCCGTAGCGGGCTGGCCGAAAAGCCAGGGAGCATTTTTCTGGTGGTGTTTCTCAAAGGTGCTAATCTCGTGCTGGTGCTGCAGGCTGAGACCAATCTCATCGTAGCCGTTGATCAGGCAGTGCTTCCTGAAGGCATCGACCTCAAACGGAACGGTCACATCGTCCGGCCTGGTGATTGTCTGCTTATCCAGGTCAATCTTCAGAGTGTAGCCTGGTTCATTGGCGACGGCAGCAAAAAGCGCATCAATCTCTGCCGCTGGCAGCTGGATCGGCAGAATGCCATTCTTGAAGCAGTTGTTCTGAAAAATATCAGCAAAACTCGGAGCGATAACGGCGCGGAAACCGAAATCGAGGAGCGCCCAGGGGGCATGTTCACGCGATGAGCCACAGCCGAAGTTGTCACGGGTCAAAAGGATTTGCGCTCCACGGTATCGTTGCTGGTTCAGCACAAAATCGGGATTGAGAGGCCGGTTGCTGCAGTCCATGCCCGGCTCACCGTGATCAAGGTAGCGCCATTCATCAAACAGATTGGGTCCGAAGCCGGTCCTCTTGATTGACTTGAGAAATTGTTTCGGAATGATGGCATCGGTATCAACATTGGAACGATCCAGCGGCGCGACCAGACCTTTGAGTTGTGTAAATTTTTCCATGAATTTTACCCTTGTGTAAAAATCCGCTTATCCCGGCGATAAGCTCACCAGGAAACTCTTTTAACGAAGAGTTCGCTGAATAAAACCTAAAAGCTGATCAATGGGCTTCAATAAAGTTTTCTCACCGCTCTGCGTTAAAAAGCCTTTGTCATTTAGGCGTTTTTCGACATCAGCTCAGGTTTTTATTTCAAGCTCCCGCACGTCAACGAAGTGTCCGGCAACCGCTGCGGCGGCGGCCATGGCTGGACTGACCAGGTGGGTACGGC
>JBFFPW010000122.1:0-5273 GCA_041573815.1 Desulfuromonadales bacterium | reverse complement strand
CGCTGAGGTGCTGGTCAGGTTTGGTACCGCGCAAGGGCTTTTGGAGTCAGTCAAAATCTTTTATACTCGGCATTCATGACCTGATCGGGAATCCATTTTGATTTTCACCATTAGCTCTCATTTTCTGATATATTTACGAATCTTTTTTCTTTCGTACAGGGGGAGACATGCGTCAGCCTGGCTTCGGAAAATATATTCTGGCTATTGTGTTTGTGTCGGTTCTTATTGTGCCGGCATCGTCCTTCAGCGCTGACGAGGTGCGGGTTGATCCGCCGCAAAACCTCTATGTTCTCCCCTTTCTCAACGTCATGACTCCTGCTGAAGTCTCGGCGCAGCTATTCGATGCTTTTATCGATCAGATGCTGACAGTTGGCGAGAAAATCGGTATGCAAGTTCGGATTCTTAAGAAAGACATCGATTCGATTGACAGGGAATGGCTGGCCCAGCAAAATTTTGTGACCGGCGAGCTATTTGGCTATATTGAAAATTCCGGCTGTTGCTCGACAGAAATTGCGGCAAAGGTCCGGGTTTACCGTTATCGGCCCGGTTCGATTGAGCCGGCAGCGGAAATTGTTGTGCCGGGGGATATCTTCTTCGAGCATGATGTCGCCACTCTGGAAAAAGAGCGTTTGCTGCTGGCGAATCAAATGGCACTTGAGCTTTCGCAGCGGCTGGCTGCCGATCTGATGCCCGCACAGTAAAATTAAGGTCTTACTGAAAAAAATTCTCCAAGAATACCCTTGACAATTCCCAGAATCAGATTATATTACCAACGTTGTTAGCACTCTTGAGATATGAGTGCTAACGCATAAAAAGATGTCTTGCTCTTCTGCATTGAACAAGGGATCTTTTTTATTTTCGTGTATTCCCCAAGAACTACTTGAAATCATATAAAGGTCAGAAAGGAGAAATTCACAATGAATATCAGACCACTGCAAGATCGTATTATTGTTGAAAGAATCGAAGAAGAGACGATGACTGCCGGAGGGATCATCATCCCGGATAGTGCCAAGGAAAAGCCGCAGGAAGGTAAAGTTGTTGCTGCTGGCAAGGGCAAGGTAACCGAAGATGGCAAGGTTCTGCCTCTTGATGTCAAAGTTGGTGACAAGGTGTTGTTCGGTAAGTATGCCGGTACCGAAGTCAAGATCGATGGCAAGGAATACATGATGATGCGTGAGGACGACGTCCTCGGCGTTGTCGAATAAGTTTTATTGATAAGGAGATAAAATACCATGGCTAAAGAAATCAAATTCGGGCAAGACGCCCGTGCCCAAATTCAATCCGGTGTCGACCAGTTGGCTGATGCCGTTAAGGTTACCCTCGGACCCAAAGGTCGTAACGTTGTTATCGACAAGCCTTTCGGCGCTCCACTGATCACCAAGGACGGTGTCACTGTTGCCAAAGAGATCGAACTGGCTGACAAGTTCGAAAACATGGGTGCTCAGCTGGTTAAGGAGGTCGCTTCCAAGACCTCTGACGTTGCCGGTGACGGAACCACCACCGCAACTGTTCTCGCCCAGGCGATTTACCGTGAAGGTGTCAAGCTGGTGACCGCCGGCCACAACCCGATGGAAATCAAGCGCGGTATCGACAAGGCTGTTGAAGCTGCTGTTGCTTCCCTGCAAAAGCTCTCCAAGCCGATCAAGGACCACACCGAGATCGCTCAGGTTGGTACTATTTCGGCCAACTCTGACGAGACCATCGGTAACATCCTCGCTGAAGCGATGGAAAAGGTCGGAAAAGAAGGCGTCATCACCGTTGAGGAAGCCAAGGCAATGGAAACCACCCTTGAAACTGTTGAAGGTATGCAGTTCGATCGCGGTTACCTCTCCCCTTACTTCGTTACCGACGCTGAGCGTATGGAAACGGTCATGGAAGATGCCCTGATCCTGATCCACGACAAGAAGATCAGTAACATGAAAGATCTGATTGCTGTTCTTGAGCCGGTTGCCAAGCAAGGTCGTCCGCTGGTTATCATCGCTGAAGATGTCGACGGTGAAGCGCTGGCGACTCTGGTTGTCAACAAGCTGCGTGGCACCCTGAACATTGCTGCTGTCAAAGCTCCGGGCTTTGGTGATCGTCGTAAGGCGATGCTCGAAGACATCGCGGTTTTGACCGGTGGTAAGGTTATTTCTGATGAAATCGGCTTGAACCTTGAAACCGCGACCCTTGATATGCTCGGTACCGCCAAGCGGATCGTTATCGACAAAGACAACACCACCATCATCGATGGTGCTGGTGAGGAAGTCGAGATTCAGGGTCGGGTCAAGCAGATGCGTGCCCAGATTGAAGATACCAAGAGCGACTATGATCGTGAAAAGCTGCAGGAGCGCCTTGCCAAGCTGGTCGGTGGCGTTGCTGTTGTTAAAGTTGGTGCTGCCACTGAAACCGAGATGAAGGAAAAGAAAGCTCGCGTTGAAGATGCCCTGCACGCAACCCGTGCTGCGGTTGAAGAGGGTATCGTACCTGGTGGTGGCGTTGCCATGCTGCGTACCATTGATGCTCTTGAGAAGCTTGAGCTGAGCGCTGAACAACAGTTCGGTGTGAACATCGTCAAGCGTGCTCTCGAAGAGCCGCTGCGTCAGATCGCTGCTAACGCCGGTGTTGAAGGTTCCATCGTTGTCAATCGCGTTATGAATGAAAAAGGCGCTATCGGCTTCAATGCAGCAACTGATGTTTACGAAGACCTGATTAAGGCTGGCATCATTGATCCCACCAAGGTGACTCGCTCTGCTCTGCAGAACGCCTCCTCGGTTGCCGGTCTGATGCTGACCACCGAAGCCTGCATCGCTGACGTTCCGTCTGATGATGCGGCTATGCCAGCTATGCCAGGTGGCATGGGCGGTATGGGTGGTATGGGCGGTATGATGTAAATAACCAGGCCCATGGTTAAAGGTAAAAGAAAAGCCCTCCGGATTTCCGGGGGGCTTTTTTGTTGTCAAGTCATGGGCTGATGTCAGCTCGATATTATTCGATGATTAACTTTCGTGCCTGTTTCTGCGAATATGGAGTGACTGTTAAGGTCCATTGCCTTTCCCCCTGTTGCAGCAAGATCTCGACTTCTTTTTCATCCCGCCCTTTACCGTAGCCGGCAACCAGAGCTGCTGCTGCCGCCAACTCTTCGACACCGGCATCGCCGGTCACCAGGCCAAGTGGTCCCGAAAAATTATCTGCCCGGAGAAGAACATCCTGCTCACAAATCAGCTCTTTGATCCGTTCATTGTCGGCCAGTTTGCGACCGAGGATGACCTTGCTTTTGTCAGAGAGGCGAAACTGTCGACCCGCTTTGAGAAGTTCGGCGTCAATAGGGGTTGCCTCCGGGTTGTGCTCAAGCAGATCGCGTAAGCGATTTGAAAATGACTTTTCGGTGAGCAGGCAGCCGCCGCCGGATGATGGGTAGTCAACTAAGCCCCATTCCTTGGCCAGAGCCTCTTGCGGTTTCCGTGAGCGGCCCTGAAAGGCGAGCAACTGCTCCCGGTCGACCCGGCCCTGCTCTTCCATGGCTGTGATCGGTAAGAGTTTTGCGCTTAATGGTCGCAGAATACGATCAGGGAATCCGGAGTGCTTGGCGACAGCTTTCAGGGCGGTGGCATTCTGGCTCATGGGGCGTTGTCCCAGAACTTCACCGGAGAAAAGAAAATCAAACCCTTCTTTGGCCATGATCTCACCGGCCAGACGAAACATCATGGCATGACAGTCGATACACGGATTCATGTTCTTGCCATAGCCATATCGCGGATTCTTGATCATCTCGAGATGGATGTCACTGATGTCGCGAACAATCAACGGGATTCCCATCTGCTCCGCTGCCTTTTGGGCACGACCAGCCCCGAAAAAGGGTGTCGAAAATGCGATGCAGGTCACCTCAACCCCTTGTCGTTTCAGGGCCAGGGCTGCCAGGCTACTGTCGAGGCCACCTGATAAGAGGCCGAGTGCCTTGCTCATAATCATCTCCATATATTAAGGTGTGTCAAGATCTGTGACGCGTATGTGTCACCGGACCGGGAAAATAACATGCAATTGAATCGATGACAAGGTGATATCAGATACCAGAGCCCTTGCAATGCGGTTCCGAGTCTGACAAAATGCATAGTCGGATTTCGGCGCGGTAATTGCTAATAAGCATGAAAGAACAATCTCCGGGAGATAACTACATGGCCAAGATCAACTCACTTTTCAAGATGCTGCAGCAACAGGGCGCCAGTGACCTGCATATTTCCAGCGGCGCGCCGCCGATGTTCCGCCTGCATGGCGAAATGGTACCGCTCAATTATCCGCCGTTGTCGCACGACCAGGCGAAAAATCTGCTCTATGAAATTCTTTATGATCATCAAAAAAAGGATTTTGAAGAGACAAGTGATCTTGACTTTGCCTACGAGTTGCCAGGAGTCGCCCGTTTTCGCGGCAATGTCCTGATGACCCATCGCGGTATTGCTGCTGTTTTTCGCATCATCCCGAGTGAAATTCTTTCCGCCGACCAGTTGAACCTGCCACAGGGTGTCCGCAACATGACCAAACTGAAGAAAGGTCTGGTGCTGGTCACCGGTCCGACCGGCAGTGGTAAGTCGACGACTCTGGCCGCGATGATTGACCTGATCAACTCGACCCGCAAGGAGCATATCCTGACCATTGAGGATCCGCTTGAATTTATCCATCCCAACAAAAAATCACTGCTGAACCAACGGCAGATCGGTACCCATTCGCAATCATTTGCCAATGCCTTGAAGGCGGCTCTGCGGGAGGACCCGGATATTATTCTGGTTGGTGAAATGCGTGATCTGGAAACCATCTCATTGGCAATGACCGCGGCTGAAACCGGCCATTTGGTCTTTGGAACGCTGCATACCAATTCGGCGGCCAAGACCATTGATCGAATTATTGATGCTTTCCCGAAAGATGCACAGGAACAGATCCGCACCATGCTCGGCGAATCATTGCGCGGTGTTATCTGTCAGCAGCTGCTGAAAACAGCCGATGGCAAGGGTCGGGTTGCCGCCCTTGAAATACTGGTTGGCAATTCAGCGATCAGTAACCTGATTCGTGAAGGTAAAACCTTCCAGATTCCGTCGATTATGCAGACCGCCAAAGGGTCAGGAATGCAGTTGATGGATCAGCATCTGCTTGATCATCTAAAAGCCAAAAAAATTACGCCCGAAGAAGCTTATCGTTGTTGCAATGATAAAAAAGCATTTGAGCAGTTCCTGCCGAAAAAACCGGAGGGTGCTGAGGCCTGACCCGGTTCATTCTCTGATTGTTCCTGCCGTTCTGTTGAT
>JBFFPW010000121.1:0-5287 GCA_041573815.1 Desulfuromonadales bacterium | reverse complement strand
GGCAGATTGCAAAACAGCTCCAATGGCCTTATGCCAGCGACCTGCTGATCAGAACAAGGCCCGACCCGCCACAGAAAGAGCTGGCCGCCCGCGACCGAACAAAAAATGTTAAAAATGCCTTTACCCTGCAACGGCAGCTGGCGGGAGAGCGTATTCTACTTGTTGACGATGTCATGACCACCGGCGCAACAGCTCGTGAGTGTGCACGAACTCTCGTTTCCTCTGGCGCGACAGCTGTCGATGTCGCCGTCCTCGGCCGGGCACCTTTGCGATAAATGAATAAAAATTGAGTGCAGACTGTGATAACATTTACATCTGTGAGATTTTTCTTATGACAAAAAAAGCCAATCAGTTCCTCGAAGCACTCAGCCAGGACCAGATCCTTGGCACGATTCCGAGTGGCCTCTTTCTGGTCGACACCAATAAAAATATCGTCTACTGGAACCATGAAGCCGAACGCATCACCGGCTATTCTTCTGAAGAAATAATCGGCCAGCACTGCTCCTTTCTTGAAGGGATTGAATGCGGATCCAGTTGTGGCCTTTTCGACAAGGATGCGTCCGAAAAACCGATCATTGGAGCCGAGTGCCACATCAAAACCAAAAATGGCCAACAGATTGTTATTGCCAAAAATGTCGATTATTTGAAACAGGGCGGCCAGATTGTCGGTGGCATCGAATCTTTTATCGACATCTCCCCGCAAAAAAACCTGGAAGAGACCCTGCGCCAGCACGGTGAAGAGCTGGAACAGACCGTCCGGCAGCGGACTGAAGCCCTTCGGGAGGAAAGAAGCCGGTTGCGCTCGATTCTCGATGCGATGAACGATCCGGCCTACATTGTCACCGAGAACTTTGAGATTGACTTCATCAACCAGGCAACAAAGGAACTGTTCGGTGATAGCGAGGGACAACTCTGCTACGCCCTGCTACACGGGCGGGAAACTCCCTGTAGCGACTGTCCCTGGCCACAAATAAAAAAAGGTCAAATGGTTCATGAAGAACGGAATTTTGGACAAAATGACCGGACTTACGAGATCGTCCACACGCCGGCATTCACTTCGCAAGGTGAACTGCAAAAACTGGCGGTCTGCCGCGACATTACCGAACGCAAGGAAGCCGCGGACAAACTGATGGAGCTGAACAAGCATCTCGATTCCTTCGTTTATACGGTTTCTCACGATCTCCGCTCGCCGCTCACACCGATCATCGGTTTCGCCGAATTCCTTAAAGAAGAGTACCGGGGTAAACTTGACGATCAGGCAATCGATCTGTTGCAGGAGATTGAACACCAGGGCGGGCGCATGCTCAACCTGATGGAAGACCTGCTCGACCTCTCGCGGGTCGGTTATCTGCCGCCACCAACCGAGCCGATAAACGTTGAGACCGTTATCCAACAGATCCTGCTGGACAATCAGTCTGAACTGGTCGAAAAAAATATCGAGATCAGCGTCGGCACACTTCCCGACCTGATGATTCCGGAAACCCTGGTCTACGAACTGTTCAGCAACCTGGTCCTGAACGCCGCCCGCTACGGATGTACATCGGGTGATAAAATCGAAGTCGGCGGCTGTAAAGAAAAAGGCAGCCGTTCTTTCTTCGTCCGTGATCACGGCCCGGGAATTCCCGAGAAGGAGCGGGAAAAGGTCTGCAATGTGTTTTTTCGCGGCACAACCTCCAACGGCACCCAGGGCACCGGCATCGGTTTGGCGACTGTCCACAAAATCGTCCGCCTCCACAATGGTTCTATTCACTTTGAAGAGACTTCCGGTGGCGGCTGTACCGTCCGACTACAATTCGACGGCTGAACACTTCCTTCGCATGAAAACCTCATTTTCTGATATTTTCAACCGGCTCAACCGGGCGTTTGGTCCGCAACACTGGTGGCCAGCCGATTCACCATTCGAAGTGATCATCGGAGCGATCCTGACACAGAACACCAACTGGTCCAATGTCGAAAAGGCCATCGCAAACCTGCGGGCGGCGAACGCCATCGATATTATCAGCGTTGATCGTATGCCGCCGGAGGAACTGGAAAAACTGATCAGACCCTCCGGTTTTTTTCGGCAGAAGACGCATCGCCTGAAGCACTTTACCCGTTTCCTGCTGACAGATTTTGCCGGCAGCCTCAGCACCCTGTTCGCAATGCCGAATGAGCAGTTGCGCCCACTGCTATTACGGCAACCCGGCATCGGGCCGGAAACTGCCGATTCGATTATTCTTTATGCTGCCGGAAAACCGAGTTTCGTTGTCGATGCCTATACACAGCGGATGCTGCAACGGCTCGGCATCGAAACTGAAAACACCAGCTACGAACAGACAAGGCGCCTTTTCATGAACAACCTGCCGGCCGACGTCGAACTGTTCAACGAGTACCACGCCCTGATCGTACGCCTGGCCAAAGAATATTGCCGCAAAAGGAAACCGCAGTGTCCAGAATGTCCACTTCTGGAAATTTGCGTTGCCGGCCAGACTGCGACAAAGGATTGACCAATCAGCAAGTTTCGATTACCTTTTAAGTTATCTATTCAAAAGGGAGCAACACAGATGCCGACCATAAAACTTGCCCGCCTGATGCGTCCTTTCGAAGATTTTTTCAAGAACCAGGCTTCTGGCGGAATCATTCTGCTTGCGACAACCATTCTCGCTCTCATCCTGGCCAACTCACCCCTTAGCGATAGCTATCATCACTTCTGGGAAACAGAACTGGCCATTGGCGGTGATTCCTTCGGATTAAAACAATCTCTACACCACTGGATCAACGACGGCCTGATGGCGGTCTTTTTCTTCGTGGTTGGCCTGGAAATCAAGCGTGAGTTCCTTGCCGGCGAACTCGCCAGCAAGCGGAAAGCTGCATTGCCGATCGCCGCAGCTCTCGGCGGCATGGTTGTCCCAGCCGTAATCTTCGCAACAATCAATATGGGATCACCCGATGTCCGGGGCTGGGGAATCCCAATGGCCACCGACATCGCTTTTGCCCTCGGCATCATCGCCCTGCTCGGTGACCGCATTCCCCGTTCCCTGGCAATTTTCCTGACCGCCCTGGCCATAGTCGATGACCTCGGTGCCGTTCTGGTCATTGCCATTTTCTACACCGGCGACCTCTCCTGGGCGGCCCTCGGGCTAGCCGGAGCCTGCCTTATTGTATTGATCATCGGCAATCGCATCGGCCTTCAGCACCCGAACTTCTATGCCCTGGTCGGTCTCGTCCTCTGGATAGCCCTGCTCAAGTCCGGCATCCATGCCTCGATTGCCGGGGTACTGATAGGCGCGACCATCCCTGTCAAGGCGAGGCATCCACACGATGAGTTTGTTGTCAAGTCCGAGCAGCTGCTGAAACGCTACCACGCGTCGGAAGCAATTCCCGGCCCGTTCCACAATCAGCAACGCCTCGGCACCTTGCTGGCACTCGAGCACATCACCCACGACGCCATGAGCCCTTTACAGCGAATGGAGCACGAGATGCATCCCTGGATTATCTACGGGGTCATGTCGATCTTTGCGCTGGCCAATGCCGGCATCTCGCTCAGCGCCGCTGAATTGACCGCCGCCCTGTCACATCCGATCACCATCGGCGTGTCCGCTGGTCTGCTCATTGGCAAGCCGCTCGGGATATTCCTCTTTTCCTGGTTGGCCGTCCGGATGAAATTCTGCGATTTACCAACCGGCAGCCGCTGGAGCGATATCACCGGTGTCGGTATCCTCGCCGGTATCGGTTTCACCATGTCAATTTTCATCACCAACCTTGCTTATTCAGAGATGAGCAGAATCGCCAATGCCAAGGTCGGTATTTTTGCTGCGTCAATTCTCGCAGGCGTCATCGGCTATTTTCTACTGGCTCGGCGCAAGCAGGAGCCGAGTTTGATTGTTAAATCTCTGTCGTAAACCGGGTCTGGAGGTTGGAGACGAAATAAGCCTGACTCCAACCTCCAGGCTTCAGATACCAGCCCCTCCCACCTGCCCTGAAACACCCGTTTTCCCTTGACTTATATCGCTATTTTGCTAACTTACAGAGTTCTATTTTCCCCGATAAAAAAAGTCTGTTGGAGGACGTGATGGATTACAAAGATACGCTCAATCTACCGCAAACCGAATTCCCGATGCGGGGCAACCTGCCGAAGCGGGAGCCGGAGATTTTTGAAAAATGGCTGCAAATCGGTTTGAACGACAAGATTGAGGCGGCCGGAGAAAATCGGCCCAACTTCACTCTGCATGATGGCCCTCCGTACGCCAACGGCCACATCCATATTGGTCATGCCCTCAACAAGATTCTCAAAGATATCGTCATCAAGAGCAAACGGATGCAGGGTTTCTACACCCCCTATGTTCCGGGCTGGGATTGCCACGGCCTGCCGATCGAGTTGATGGTCGACAAGGAACTCGGCAAGAAGAAGCGCGAGATGACCAAAGCGGAAATCCGCAAGGAATGCCGCGTTTACGCTCAGAAGTGGATCGATATTCAGAGTGAGGAGTTCCAGCGTCTTGGCATTTTCGGCGACTGGGAAAACCCCTACCTGACCATGACCACCGACTACGAAGCGGCAACGGCTCGCGAGCTGGCGCGCTTTGCCGAACGGGGCGCCATGTATAAAGGCAAGAAACCGGTCCACTGGTGTCCTTCCTGCGTCACGGCGCTGGCCGAAGCTGAAGTTGAATACGACGACCACACCTCACCATCGATCTTCGTCAAATTTCCGTTCGCCGATGAACTGCCGGCTGAGCTGCCTGAACTTCAAGGCAAGAAACTCTCTTTCGTCATCTGGACCACCACGCCCTGGACGATCCCGGCGAACCTGGGGGTCTGCCTCCATCCGGAACTGCCGTACGTCGCCGTTGAAGTCGGTGACGACGTGCTGGTGATGGCCGAGGGGCTCTACGAGCAGGTTCTGAAAACTCTGGAGATCGAAGAGTACAAGGTCCTGACGACGTTCCAGGCACCGATCTTCGAAAAGAAAAACTGCCAGCACCCGATCTACGACCGCCACTCGCTGTTGATGCTCGGTGATTATGTCACCCTCGAAGCTGGTACCGGTTGCGTTCACACCGCTCCCGGACATGGCCAGGATGACTACGTAACCGGCCTGCGCTACGGTCTGGAGATTTACAACCCGGTCAACGATTACGGCAAGTATTATGACGATGTTGAATTCTTCGCCGGACTCGACGTCAAGAAGACCGCCAACGACGCGGTCAACGCCAAGCTGGAAGAGGCTGGAGCGCTGCTTAAACTCGGTAAGATTTCGCACAGCTATCCGCACTGCTGGCGCTGCAAGAAACCGATCATCTTCCGC
>JBFFPW010000120.1:0-5377 GCA_041573815.1 Desulfuromonadales bacterium | reverse complement strand
CTGCGACTTGACCAAAGCGTTGTCTGCAGAATTTTTCGGCCAAAATTCCAATACATATTCCCATTCAGGTCCCTCACCTCTTCATCGTCTGTAGAAATAAAATCAAGCGGGATGACATTAGCACCGTACTGTTGCCTTAGCTTGGCCGCCAGATTAAGGTTGAGCCCGGGATCATAAATATTGTATGGCCGGCCAATCAGGACGATGCCACTTTCACCGGCCGCGTTAATGTTCTTCAAAGCATCGGACCCGGCTTTTAGGATTTCCCTCTGGAACATTTGCTGCGCCGCAAAAGCCAACGTGACCGCCAATCGATGTTGATGGCGGCGGACAAAATCTTTCCCCAGTTGGGTCCAGAGTTCTTTTTCGACAAAATCATGCCCTTGACGAAAGTGCACAAGTGGTGTTTTTATTTTTGCACTCTGGCCACTTGATGCCGGGCTGTGTTTCAACAAAAAAGGCATCGCCTGACCAAATGGACAGACATGCGACTGGACATTTGGATCATCTGTCACATCATTGATGTGAGCCGGCACAATGACAAAATCGACTTGTTGTTTTGTCAATTCCCGCAAATGCCCATGAGCGACCTGAATTGGAAAGCAAGGTTCGGCAACCGAGTCATCAATTCCGCTATGAACCGTCGTTTTGGTTGTTGGCCCGGTGACAAGCAATTCTCCGCCGAGCAGTTCCAGGTAGGTTTTCCAAAAAGGATGCCGGTGATAGAAATACATTGACCGCATCATTCCAAACCGGTGACTCACCCCAACCTGCCACGTGAGGTTGTTGCGGGCTTTTTCTGCTATAAACTGCAGATCTCCCCCATAATCTCCGGAGGCGAAAACCTGCAGCCAGTCTTGCTCCAGCTTCAAAGCCCTGAAGGCGAATAAATCTTCAATCAGCGGTTTCTTCTCTGATTTTGTTTGTTTACGAAATCGATCAGAACATTTATCGCCCCAGTAGGTTTTTTCTCCCTCAACAGTAAACTCCTGGATATCACAGCAATTCGAGCAGGCCTCACAGGTAAATTCGCGGACCGAATATTGTATCTTTTCGACGTCAAAACCACGGAAAGAGCTCGCATTACCGGTCTTTGCCGTTTTCTGTGCGGCCAACAGCGCAGCACCATAAGCCCCCATCACGCCATTATGCGGCGGCACTATAATCTGTTTATTAAGAACCGATGCAAAAGCTGCAGCGACAGCCTTATTGTAGGCTGTGCCACCCTGAAAAAAGATCGTCTCACCGATATGCCGCCCACGAACAACCCGGTTGAGATAATTCTGAACTATCGAATAGGCCAGACCCGCAATCACATCGTCCCTTTTCGCCCCATTACGCAGAAACGAGGTCACATCCATCTCCATGTAAACGGTACAGCGCTCGCCAAGACGAATCGGCGCAGATGCGTGCAGGGCTTGCTCAGCAAATTCATTAACGATACTGATATCGAGTTTTTCGGCCTGTTCTTCGAGAAAAGAACCAGTTCCAGCGGCACAGGCTTCGTTCATGGTGAAATCGACAACGATGTCATCTTTAAGACTGATAAATTTCGAATCCTGTCCACCGATTTCAAAGACAGAATCAACCGGCCGATCAAGATATTTTTGTGCGACATGCGAAGCACCGGTCTTGTGAGCCGTAATTTCATCATTAATGGTATCCGCTCCGACCAGCTCACCAACCAATTCCCGCCCCGAACCGGTTGCCCCGACCCCGCAAATCGTGATCTGCCCACCAAACATATGCTTGATCTCCTGCAGACCCTGATTGACGATCTCGACCGGCCGCCCCTGTGTTCGAAGATAAATTTCATGGACAACCTCGTTATCCTCATCCATCAAGACCAGGTTGGTCGAGACCGAACCGATATCGAGACCGAGATAGGTTTTGATCGGAGCTCCGACATCGTGAAGGACTCTGTTTGATTTTGTCGGAGATACTTCCTCAGAAAGGAATCTGACTTTTTCGAGTGTCAACGGCGACCAGCAGGGAAAGTCTCTCTTGACCGTAACCTGCGACCAGTTCGGCAGGGCATATTCCCCTCGTGAATCAGCAGCAGTCTTTTCCAGCAGGGCTGATCCGAGGGCACCATAAAAAGCCGGTGATTCCGGAACAAACAGTTTGCCATTCTTAACGCCAAACACCTCCCGCACCGCTTCAAAAACCCCTATATTGTTGGCGACACCACCGACAAAAGCGGTCTGCCCTGCAAGCTCACGCCCCTTGGCGACATTCCCCTTGAAATTGCGGGCCACCGCCTCGCAGAGTCCCTTGAGTATCTGCGGCGGAGTTGCCCCCTTCTGCTGCGCATGGATCATGTCGGATTTGGCAAAAACCGAACAACGACCGGCTATTTTGGCACCACGACCGGCATCAGAGACAATCGCGCCGATCTCTTCAACCTGATAACAAAGACGGGATGACTGCTGATCCAGAAACGATCCGGTGCCGGCGGCACAATCACCATTGGTGTCGTAATCGACAATTCCGGCCCGCATCCTGCCCGGCTCTCTTTGCAACTGCAGGAACTTTGAGTTTTCACCGCCCATCTCCAGGATCGAATCGACTTCCGGATAGAGCAGACTGACTCCGGTTGCTATCGCCTTGTAGTCACTATAGTGAGACAACCCGAGAAGTTCAGCTGCCAACCTGGCCCCCGAACCGGTCAGAGCAACTGATGAGATACTTTTCTCGGGGAAACATGCGACGATCTCTTCGATCAATCGCCTGGTGGCTTCAATCGGATTACCGTTGATTCGCTGATAGGGTGAAAGGAAAAAAGAGAAGTTGCTGAGCTGGCCATTGAGCTCCCCCATACGGCCAAGCTCATCCAGGAACCCTCGCTCCTTGATAAACCTTGCGAGGTCTGGATCATCGACAATTGCGGCCCCCTTCAGACTGACTGTGCCGATATCACATCCAAGATAGACACCCATTCACTCCTCCGCTCTTAACGTTTATTTATTCTATTGGCAATAGCCATGCCAGACTCAAATTAAAACAAACAAATGATGCAATTTCAAACAGGTAGCTCATCTATTCAACAAAGCAGATATAAATAAAATCAAAGAGCCGGTTGACATTCTTTGAACTTGATATACATAAAATGTATGGGGAGACCACTAAAGCTATCCAGAGAGAACCGTAATTTTTTCCGTTTTGTTGACCAGGCGGCCTTCAGCAACCCCTTTACCCCTGAACGACAAGAACTCTACAAAAATGTCGCCGGGCATAAAATCATTGCTTATGAGGGGATGACCCCGGAACAACAACTTATCCGCAATGCCGTTGAAAGTGTCCACCGTCACCTGCACCCATTAAGAAAAGCGAACAAGGCAGACATCACCCTCTACACAGGTGAAGACCGCACTATTATTGAATCTGCACAGCTGTTTGATATCTTTCACCGCCATGTCGATCTACAAAACAGGTTAATTGAATCTCAGGTTTCTGCTGGCGACAAACCGCTTCCGGGCACATATGGCAGAAACGTGGTGAAAGAACTGGTGGAAGCCGGATTCAGTGAAGAAGAAGCCGGCAGCTATTTTGCTTTTTTCTTCCAACTCCAGAGAGCCTACATTTTCATTCGTGACAAACTGGTTGGCAACAGCCGCTCTATGCATAGGTTGCGGACACATCTCTGGGGAACAATCTTCACCTTCGACACCCGTCGTTTCGGGACAAAACTCTGGGACAGGATGGAAGACTTCTCAACTCTTTTTCTGGGTGAAACCGGGACTGGCAAGGGGGCTGCAGCATCAGCAATCGGCCAAGCCGGGTTCATCCCCTACGACGTCAAAAATGGAACATTTACCGACAGCTTCCTGAAAAATTTTATCCCGATCAACCTGTCACAATATCCGGAAAGCCTCATCGAATCTGAACTCTTTGGGCACAAAAAGGGGGCTTTTACCGGAGCAGTCGCCGACCATCCTGGAGTCTTCGGGCAGTGCCGCCCCCATGGCATTATTTTTCTCGATGAAATCGGCGATGTCTCCATTCAAACCCAGGTCAAACTTCTGCAGATTCTTCAGGATCGCACATTTACGCCCTTGGGCAGCTACGACAAAATACGGTTCCCCGGGAGAGTCATTGCAGCAACCAACAAGCCGATAGACACCTTGAGAAGAGAAGGAACCTTTCGAGAAGATTTTTACTATCGCCTCTGTTCAGATATCGTCACCCTACCAACATTGCGACAACGACTCGAAGAAGACTCCAAAGAACTCGACCTGCTAGTCAACAACCAGCTTACGAGGATACAGGGGGAAGAGAATACTGCGCTGGCCGATGAGATTACCGAACTTATTCGCCGGGAATCGGGCCCGGATTATCCATGGCGGGGAAACGTCCGTGAACTGGAACAAGCTGTGCGAAGAATACTCCTGACGGGAACCTATATTGGCGATAGCTTCAGAGGACAAAATAAAATGACACGACTGGGCGAGGAAATAGAAAATGGCCGCCTGAATGCGAACGAATTACTCAGCGAATATTGCGCACTCCTCTATTTAAAACTGGGGACCTATGAAGCGGTAGCGCAAAGGACAGGGCTCGATCGGCGAACTGCAAAAAAATACATTCTCCAGAACCACAAGAATGCTCATGATCACACCGATTCGAAATCTGGTAAAAATTTAACCCCTTGATTTTATAGCCAATTCTTTTTATTTTTTAGACAAGTCTGTTGTGGAAGTTTTTCATTCATGGGGAGAGTGAGATGGCAACCTTGGCTGGCCTTTAAAAAAACCTGTTCCGCAGTGAACCGGCATCATGCCTTGCCTGCGGCGACTGCTGCAGACAATTCAGCTGGCACCTTAAAGCCTCTGATCGTGATCTTGAACGATGGCGGCAACTCGGACGAGAGGACCTGCTTGCCAGTGTGAATGGGCTCGGCTGGCTCTGGGTCGACCCCGAGACAAAAGAACGCCTGCCGGTGTGCCCTTACCTGGTTGAAACCAGCGACAATAAAGCCCAATGCGGTATCCATGAAATAAAGCCTGACATCTGCCGCAACTATCCGACTTACGAAACCAGGCATCAGTGCATCAATGGCCAATTTCTCTGTTAGCCCTGTTATCTCCTAATAAAAAAAGAGGGATGGTTCCAGGAACCATCCCTCTTAATATTTGTTCGTTCAACGCTTCATCTGCAAATCTTATGTTAGCTGCTGCAGGAAAAACGTCGCCGTGGTGAAATAGATAAGGATGCCGGTAATATCATTAGCGGTCTGCACAAAAGGTGCAGCGGCAATCGCCGGATCAACGCCGATCTTCTTGAAGAAGGTCGGCGCCATAACTCCCATAGTTGCCGCCACGGTCATGGCGACCATCATGGCGATTCCAACAACGAGACCAAGGTAGGGATTGCCATG
>JBFFPW010000119.1:0-5379 GCA_041573815.1 Desulfuromonadales bacterium | reverse complement strand
GACGTTGGGGCTTGTATCAACCCGGGACACTTCCCGTAGTTTAGGGAGGTGTCCCTGGTTTTTCCACTTTGATTTGCTGTTGAATTTGATTTTTGTCCAGTAGCGAAGCGCCGAGTGGGATCGCCCCAAAAAAAAGGGGGGCTGCTTTTCTCCAGTTAGCCCCCTTAATTTGATACCCTGTACAGGTTATTGTAGTCAATGCAGGTTGGTGAGGACCTCACGGACTTCATTTTCCAACGGCTCGGATGGCGTGACGACGATATCCCGGTCGGCGATTTTGGCACAATAGTGTTCGCAGTCGTGATGTCGCACATAGATGTCACGCAGTTTGTCGGAAATCTTGACCACCTCCTGACTGCTCATGCCATGTTCCTCCATCAAAGTTTTGAAACTCTTGATCTCTCCTCCCTCGATCCAGGCAACACCAAACTTCTTAGGTGGCTTACCGATGAAGACATAGGCACCGTCATCGGTCGGCACGACCTCCATCGGGTCACGGACATCCCGCGCCAGTTTCTCGAGATTGGCGCTGATCGCCGCAATCCGCTCAGCAGCCATGCTGTCCTCCGCCAGGTCAGGGTGTTGTGGCTTCTTGGTAAAAAATCCCATTTTTGACCTCCTCTCATGTTGAAGACTTATCTTAAAAAATACCCGTTAAATCAAACATTTCAAGTTCTGTAATAATTGAATGTCAATCAAGGGAATCCTCACCACGATGAAAGCAGGTTGTTACATAAAGCCAGGGATAGATATATCTTGGAGATTTAAGCTGCAATGAATTGTCAGCAAGGAAATGAAAAGGCCTGAATCTTTCGATTCAGGCCTTTAAAGTTTTCTTTGGTGCCGAAGGCGAGACTCGAACTCGCACGACCGTTAAGTCACCGCCCCCTCAAGACGGCGTGTCTACCAGTTCCACCACTTCGGCAAAAAGAAAAATATTTATACTGATTCAACCGTTCACTGTCAATAGTGAATCAGGTCGGTTGTTACTTTTTCTCATCAGCAGGCTTGGCTGCTTCTTCCGTAGGGGCTGGAGCCGCCTCCTGT
This sequence comes from Desulfuromonadales bacterium, assembly GCA_041573815.1. GTDB lineage: Bacteria > Desulfobacterota > Desulfuromonadia > Desulfuromonadales > UBA2294 > BM707. The sequence continues at coordinate 4,332 of JBFFPW010000119.1, read as the reverse complement.
GCTGGCATGGCCGGCGCTTCTGCGACCGGTGCGATTTGCTCTGGCATGACACTGCTTGAGCCTGGCTGGCCATAGAAATAAGCCAAAGTCAGACTGGTCAGCATGAAGATGACTGCGGCGCTGACAGTAACGCGATGCATGAAATTCTTGCCGCCGCCGGCACCAAAAATGGTTTGGCTGGCACCACCACCGAGGGAGACGCCAATTTCGGCACCTTTACCTGACTGCAGCAGAACAATGAAAATCAGTGCGAGGCTCACACAAACATGTAAAACAATAAGTAAAGTCGACATTTATCACGTCTCCAACGAGTTGATTTTAACGAAGGCGGACTTTAGCATAACAAACTCGAAAAATCTACTCGAATTTCACTATTCTGGCGAAGTCGTCAGACTTGAGGCTGGCCCCGCCAACCAGGGCGCCATCAACATCGTCCTGTCCCATGAGTTCATCGACATTTTCCGGTTTGACGCTGCCTCCATAGAGTATGCGGGTCGCCATAGCTGTTTGTTGGTCATAGAGACCTTGCAGCAAGCCGCGAACAAAAGAATGGACCTCCTGGGCCTGTTCACTGGTTGCTGTTTTGCCAGTGCCGATAGCCCAGACTGGCTCGTAGGCGATAATAATATTTTCCATGTCGGAAACTTCGGTGAGACCTTCCTTGATCTGTCGCGTCAAAACGTCGTACATGTTGCCGCTTTCACGTTCTTCCAGTGTTTCGCCGATGCAGAGAATACAGGAGACGTCAGCAGCAAGAACGGCTTTGACTTTTTTGTTGATTGTCTGATCACTTTCACCGAAGATCTGCCGCCGTTCAGAGTGGCCAACGATGATATAGTCGCAACCGGCATCTTTAAGCAGGGGTGCTGAAACTTCGCCGGTATAGGCTCCGGAGGCTTCAAAATAACAGTTCTGGGCGCCAAGCTTGATGTTGCTGCCGGCTAATTTGGTGGCGAGCATGCTGATGGCGGTGAACGGAGGTGCGATCAGAATCTCGACGTTTTCGACATCCTTAACGGCAGTTTTTAAGGCACCGACCAGGTCGACGGCTTCGGCCAATGTCTTGTGCAATTTCCAGTTTCCAGCGATCAGAGGGGTACGCATCATGTCTCTCCTGATAAAGATTTGAAAGTTATTTATCGGTCAATGCTGCAATGCCGGGCAATGCTTTCCCTTCAAGTAATTCAAGAGAAGCACCGCCGCCGGTTGAAATATGGGTCATACTATCTGCCAGGCCTGTTTTATTGACGGCAGCGACCGAATCACCGCCACCAACAATAGAGAGGGCATCGGACTCTGCCAACGCTCTGGCAATAGAGCAGGTGCCTTCGGCAAAGGCGTCGAATTCAAAAACCCCCATCGGGCCATTCCAGACGACAGTGCCCGCTTCGGCAATCGTCGCGCTGAAAACCTTAATCGATTCAGGGCCTATGTCGAGTCCCATGGCATCTTCCGGAAAATCGTCATTACTACAGACCTGGTAAAAGGAGTCTGCGGCAAATTCGGAGGCGGCAAGGTGGTCCTGCGGCAGCAATATTTCAACTTCCTTTTTAACCGCACGCACCAGGAGTTCCCTGGCCATTACAACCCGGTCTTCTTCGACCAGAGATTTACCAATTTCATAACCTTGGGCCTTGAGGAAGGTGTAGGCCATGCCACCGCCAATAATCAGTTTGTCGACTTTGTTGAGCAGGTTTTCGATGACCATGATCTTGTCGCTGACCTTGGCGCCACCAATAATGGCGATAAACGGCTTCTTGGGTTCAGCCAGGGCACCGATCAGGTATTCGAGTTCCTTCTCCATCAGGAATCCGGCGACTGCCGTATCGAGCAGACGGGCAACGCCCTCGGTTGAGGCATGAGCCCGATGGGCAGTACCGAACGCATCATTAACGTAGACATCGGCCAGTGCCGCCAACTGTTGACAGAATTCCGGGTCGTTGTCGGTTTCACCTTTATGGAAGCGGACATTCTCGAGTAGCAGAACATCACCTTCCTGAAGAAAATCGACCAGATCCGTTACCTGCGGACCGATGCAGTCAGATGCCATGGCGACCGGTCGGCCAAGAAGCTTGCTCAGGTAAGGAGCAACCGGGGCGAGGCTGAACTTCGGATTGATCTCGCCTTTGGGCCGGCCAAGATGTGAAGCGAGGATCAGTTTACCACCAGCATTAATTATGTGGCGGATTGTCGGTAAGGCCGCGGTAATTCGGGTGTCATCACCGACCGTCCCGTCTTCATTGATCGGCACATTGAAATCGACCCGGCAAAATACGCGTTTGCCTTTCAGCTCGATATCGTTCAGGCCAAGTTTATTCGACATCTACATACCTCATCTAAATAAAAAGGGCAGAGCCGTTAAGCTCTGCCCTGAATTTATAAACGTCTTTATTTCGATGCGACGAAAGAGACCAGGTCGCAGATACGATTTGAATATCCCCATTCATTGTCATACCAGGAGAGAACCTTGACCATATTGCCGCCGATGACTGAGGTTGACAATGAATCGACCGACGACGAAGCCGGGCTGCCGTTGAAGTCGATAGAAACCAGTGGCGCTTCGATGTAATCAAGGACCCCTTTAAGGGGGCCATCGGCTGCTTTTTTCAGCGCCGCGTTAACTGCTTCAGCTGTTGTTTCCTTCTCAGTCGTCACGACCAGATCGACCACTGAAACGTTCGGTGTTGGAACGCGGACTGCCATGCCGTCAAGCTTGCCTTTTAATTCCGGTAATACGAGCGAAACCGCCTTGGCGGCCCCGGTCGAGGTCGGAATCATTGAAACGGCAGCGGCACGGGCCCGGCGTAAGTCACTGTGCGGCAGGTCAAGAATGCGTTGGTCGTTGGTGTAGGCATGGATTGTTGTCATCAGGCCTTTGACGATACCAAACTCCTGCATCAAAACCTTGGCGACCGGAGCCAGACAGTTGGTGGTGCAGGATGCGTTGGAGATGATGTGGTGGTTGGATGCATCGTAGTCATCCTCATTAACACCCATGCAGACGGTCAGGTCGACATCTTTACCTGGTGCCGAAATGATGACTTTCTTGGCGCCGGCATCAATATGTTTGGCCGCTGCATCGCGACTGGTAAAAAAACCGGTTGATACAATACCGATATCGACTCCGAGTTCTTTCCAGGGCAGGGCTGCCGGGTCTTTTTCACTGCAGACCTTGATCGTCTTGTTGCCGATCTTGATGGAGTCGCCATCAATGCTGATCTCGGCATCAAAGACACCATGGACTGAGTCATATTTAAGCAGGTGTGCCAGCGTGGCGGCATCGGTCAGGTCATTGACCGCAACGATCTCAAATTTATTTGAATGAATCGCTGCGCGTAAAACATTACGGCCAATTCGGCCAAATCCGTTAATTGCCACTTTTGCTGACATCTTTGTACCTCCTGAATGACTAAATATATAGGTTTTGATTAATGAAATAAGTTGGTCTTTTGCATGCGGGATGATAGCGAATCATTGATGGCTCGTCAAGCCTTCAAAAACGGGGAGTCAATGGTTGCTCGAATGGGTTCGAATGTGATATTAAATGAGCTGTTGATTTGTCGGGAATGACGCTGTTTTTACTGTTTCCCTATATCACCCCTTGTGTTCTTGGACAATATGATTCGAACTCTTGAAAAACGAATCGTTCTTATTACCCTCCTGTCGTTGACAATCGTCATTATTGTTAATACTGCATTTAATATCGTCAGTTATCGGCGTGATTATCGTGACTCCTTACTCTTGCGGAGCCATTCGCTTTCCAAGGGCTTAAATGGTTCTATTGAGAAGGTCCTGGGTTTTGGACTGGAACTTGATGAACTTTCCGGCATTGATGAGAGATGCTCAGTCATTGTCACCTCTGATCCGGAGATTGCCTATTGTGTCGTAGAGGACCAGGGTGGGCTTGTCATATTCGGGTCTGATGACTATCAGGCTTTCGAATCGAGCAGTGCTCTTGTTACTTTTGCTGAAAACAGTAATGTTATTCTTGGTTTCCCTGGCAAGGGTGAGTTTTACGATGTGCAGAAGGTTATCTTTCTTCCGGATGGTTCGATAGCCGGTCGTGTGCGAATTGGCTTTCCTGTACAGATATTGACTGACAAGACTTTTTCAATGATCAAACGGTCTGCAGTGGTACTGATCGGTGTTTTTTCTCTGGCATGTATCTTTATTATTGTCTTTATTAAAAGAGATGTTGTTCGGCCGCTCAGTCAACTTGAGGGTATTGCTTCAGATATTGCCGGTGGTGACTTTGAGGTCAAAATGCCGAAGATTGCCACCAGGGAGCTTGAAGATTTGGCGCAATCTCTCGGAGAAATGGCACGTTCACTT
>JBFFPW010000118.1:0-5387 GCA_041573815.1 Desulfuromonadales bacterium | reverse complement strand
TATTACGGGCCGCTGTTGCCGGTCATCGATGCCAAGTTTAAAAAGCTCGAGACACAAATGCGACAAAGCCTGGAGCAGCGCAACAGTATCAGGCAGGGGCTGATTGCGATTAAAGATATGGCTCGACCTGATTTATTGGCGACCGAAAAGGAAAGTATCCTTCTCAATAAAATCGATCAAATCGAGCGATCATTGCAGCCGTATCATGCGGTGAAACCCAAATTGCGGATCAAACGCTTACGTGGTCTGGTCTCTTGGCCCATTTACACCAGTTATGAACAACGTTTATTGTCGGCCAATTCAAATTTTCGCAGACTCGATGATGTTTTCGCTACTCTCAAGGAACAATACGACAGTTATACCCGCTTACGTCGGGCTGCAACCCAGAGTTACAGCGGTTATAACAAAACAATCAAATCACTGCGCGTGCGGATCGAAAATATCCTGAAAAATACTGAATCTGTCATGGCTCGGCAGGGGGTGTTGTTAGAAGGTATGGCAGAAACGGAGTTGGTCAAGCGGCGAGAAAAGCTCAATGAGATGCAGATTAAGGCCCGTTTTGCTATGGCAGAGAGTTATGATCGAGCCACCCTGAAGCGTAGCGACGGAGGTCGCGCGAGATGATCAGGTTTAGCTTTATTTTGATTCTGATCGCCTTTCTCGTCGGCTGTGCTCCCGAGCGCGGAACGATTGCTCAATTGCGGCAGGTCGAGATTGCCATCGAGAAAGATATAAGCACCGGGGGGGTCGACAAAGCCATCGAAAGTTATGAGCAGTTTCTCGAGGAAACGAAAAAGACTCCGATGACTGCTGAGGCGATTCGTCGTTTGGCTGACCTCAAGGTTGAGAAGGAATACGGGCTGATTGCCGAAACATCGATACCGAAAATACAGGAAGCTCAACATAAGCCTTCGGAGAAGAAAAAGCTTGCGAAACAGGAAGTGGAATCAATCTCGGCAAAGAAGGTTAAAGTAAAAGACCATTTAGAAAAACGCACAACGGCATCAAAAACATTAAAGAGTCATAGCGGAAATGGTGTTACTGCATCAGCAGGTGATCTCGAAAGTGCTGGAGCCAGGGAAGCAGTCATCCTTTACCAGAAACTGCTCGATGAATTTCCTGAATATGAGCAGAATGACCAGACTCTGTACCAGCTGTCGCGTGCCTATGAAGAACAGGGTCAGCTCAAGGAGGCGATGTTGATTATGAATCGCCTGGTAACTGATTTTCCTGATTCCCGGCACATGGATGAAGTCCAGTTTCGCCGGGGGGAAAACTTCTTTGTCCGGCGCAAGTACAACGATGCTCAGAAGGCCTATGGCAGTGTTGTCTCCATCGGTGAAAAATCGGACTTCTATGTTCGAGCACTCTATAAGCTTGGTTGGAGTTTTTATAAACAGGAATTGTACGTAGAAGCTCTGCACCAATATATTGCCCTGCTCGATCATAAAGCTGAGAATAACTTCAATTTCGAAAACATGACCGATAAAAATGAGGGGAAAAGGGTCAAGGACACTCTGCGGATTATTAGTCAGAGCTTCTCCAGTCTCGGTGGTGTGAATGCGGTTATCGGCTATTTCTCCAAATATGGCAACAGGGCTTATGAAGACGTCATCTACGCCAACCTTGCTGAATATTACTTCAGCAAGCAGCGCTATAATGACGCGGTGACCACTTATACGACATTCGTCGAGCGTAACCCGTCTCATCGGCAGGCTCCACTCTTCACATTGAGAGTGATTGACATCAATAAATCGAGTGGCTTCGCTTCTCTGGTCATAGAGGCGAAAAAAACGTATGCCAACAATTATGTTTACGGCGCTGACTACTGGAAATATTTCAATCCGGACAATCGTCCGGAGGTCATTGTCGGTCTTAAGTCCAACCTGGTCGACCTGGCGAATCATTATCACGCTCTTTACCAGAATAAGAGACTTGCCAAGGAGAAACCGGAAAATTTGAAAGAAGCGTTGCATTGGTACCGGGAGTACCTCAGTTCGTTTCCGCGGGTCGCCGAAGCACCGAACATCAACTACCAGCTGGCAGAGTTATTGCTCGAAAATGGTTTGTTTGCCGAGGCCGCGCAAGAATACGAGAAGACTGCTTATGTGTATTCGGTCTTTGATAAGGGAGACAAGGCCGGATATGCTGCGGTTTATGCTTATCGTCAGCATCTGAAACAGGTCGATAAAAGCGACGTGGAGCAGGTCAGGCGGGATGCTATTCGCGTATCGCTCAAATTTGCCAAATTCTACCCGAAGCATAAAAAAGCGACTGCTGTACTTGCCAACGCGGTTGACGAATTGTATGACCTGAAGGACTACAAGCAAGCCCTGATCGCAGCTCGAGACCTCATTAAAAGATTTCCGGGGGCGGCAGAAGAGATTCGTCGTTCTGCCTGGATCGTCGCTGCCCATTCTGCCTATGAACTTGAGGACTACAGTGAGGCAGAGAAGGCCTACACTGAAGTTCTCGGGTTGATCCCGGAAGGTGATGCTGCACGGAAAGCTTTGATTGATAACCTGGTGGCGTCCATCTACAAGCAGGGTGAGGCTGCTAATCGTGTACAAAATTACAAGAGGGCTGCCGATCATTTTCTGCGGATAACATCTGTGGCACCGACATCGTCGCTCCGTCCGACAGCCGAATATGATGGCGCGGTTGCTCTGATCAAAATTGAAGAATGGCAGGGTGCCGCAACGGTTCTGACCGGTTTCCGTAAAAGTTTCCCAAAACACGAACTGCAACCTGAAGTCACCAAAAAATTGGCCTATATATACCGCGAAGATGAAAAATTTGCATTGGCTGCTGTCGAATTCGAGCGGATTGAGGCTGAGTCTACCGATCCTGCACTACGCCAGGAAGTATTGCTGTCGGCGGCTGAGCTCTATGAGAAAGTCAATGATCTTGACCGGGCCGTAAGTGCCTACCGCCGGTATGTTGAGACTTTTCCGGCGCCAATAGGGATCAACATCGAAACTCGCGACAAGCTTGCAAGTATTCTCAGGCTGCAGGGTAAACGAAATCAGTATCTTGAGGAACTACGCCAGATTGTCAACCTGGAAGCTGAAGCTGGTGCCGGGCAGACCGCTCGGACTCGACAGATTGCCAGCGTGGCGGCTCTGGTTCTGGCCAAACTCAATTATGACGAATGTATTTCTGTGCGCTTGATCAAACCGTTCAAAAAGAACCTGCAACGCAAGCAGGAACTGATGAAGAAGACGACCGAGTTTTATTCGGGCCTCTTCGATTATGAAATTGGCGATGTGACTGCTGAAGCGACTTTCTACCTGGCTGAAATTTATGCCGACTTCAGTAAGGCGCTGCTTGAGTCCGAACGACCGGAAGAGCTCAGTGCATTAGAGTTGGAGCAATACGAACTGGCAATCGAAGATCAGGCCTATCCGTTTGAAGAGAAGGCGATCGAGATGCACCAAAGCAATCTCGAACTGCTTTCAAGAGACGTATATAATAGCTGGATTGACAAAAGTTTGGAGAAACTTGCTATATTCATGCCGGCCCGTTATGACAAAAAAGAAGTGAAAAACAACGAAATAGCCTTTTTGACAGAGTTCCGGTTCGAGAATATTGCTCTCCGTCCACTTTCCCGGGGTAACGCCGAACCTGCTTCAGAAGTAAAAGTTGATAAAGCGCAGACTGAAAATCAATGAAAACATGGTGTAGACATTTTTATCTGAATATAAGCTGGTCTCTGATGGCAATTCTGATTATATCTGGCTGTGCTGGCAGCAGTGCACCCATCCAGAACCTGAGAACCGGTGTCTCAAAAACAGCTTCAGTTTCCCGACTTGCGGAAGGCCGGACCGGTTTTGTTGTTAGTGAAAACTTCAAATATGACGAAGCACTGCGTAAACTTTTTGAGCGGGGTGTCAGTGCACTCGGTTCCGGTAACTACGATGAGGCCGTTCGTTCGTTTGAGGCTGTCACTAAAGAGGCACCACTGCTTTGCCCTGCTTATATCAATCTGGCCATTGCACACGTCCGCAATGGCCGTGATGAGAAGGCCGAGAAGCCGTTGAAAAAAGCTCTGGATCTGGTGGCCGGACATCCACTGGCCAGCCATGAGTATGGTCTGTTGCTGCGCCGGGCCGGGCGATTCGACGAAGCACGTTTTGTTTACGAGGTTTCTTTAAAACACTTCCCCGAGTATTTTCCGTTGCGTAAAAACCTCGGTGTGTTGTGTGATCTTTACCTGAACGACCTGGGTTGTGCTACCAGGCAGTACGAGAAGTTCCTTGATGCTCAACCCGAAGATGCACAGGTCAAGTTGTGGCTGGCCGAATTGCAGGGACGATAGGATGATTCATCATTCGTTCAAGGGAATCTGTATGAAGTTGTATCCTTTATTGTGTCTTTGGCTTCTGTTGTCTGTCGTTACAGCAGCCAGCGCCGAAGAAAAAAATGCACGGAGCGGAGATAAGGTCAAGGCTCTTTCGGGAATGTCGATCGTCGGTAACGACGAGGCCCCGAAATCACTTTACCTTGTGCCGTGGAAGAGCTCGGAGATCGCTGTAGAAACCGACCTGAGTATGCCCGCCGAAAAAGGGTACACTCCCGTTGATCGGGAGGAATTCAAACGCAAACTAGACTATTACGATATCAGCTCGAAACGAAATACCGGGAGGTAAGAAAATGGATTTAATTTATGGTTTGTTCGGATTTTTTCAAAAGGGCGGCCTGTTCATGTACCCGATTCTATTTGTCTTTGCAATCGGCATGGCAATCGCCGTTGAACGCTGGGTGCAGTTAGGCCGCGTTAAGAGCAAAAACAGCAAGACATGGAACCACGTACAACCGATTCTGGCAGAAGTTTATTACAACCAGGCGCGTTCTATGGTCGATAAGGATAAATCGACGGTTGCCCGTATGCTCTCTATGGGATTGGAGCGTCAGGGCGCTGTTCGACGTCGCGAGGATATTGAAATTGCCATGGAAGAGAGCCTGATGGAGATCATCCCCCAGATTGAAAGACGGACTCACTATATTGCCCTGTTAGCAAATATAGCGACCCTGCTGGGACTGCTCGGTACTATCATGGGCTTGATCGAGGCATTTACTGCTGTTGCCAACGCGAACCCGGCCGAGAAGGCCGATATGTTGTCGGCCAGCATCTCGGTCGCCATGAATACGACGGCGTTCGGGCTGATGTCAGCAATTCCGCTATTGTTGCTGCATGCCAAATTGACATCGACGACCGGGCAGATCATCGACAGTCTTGAGATGGCCTCAATCAAGGCTCTGAACAGCTTTTCCAGTAATGCCAAACGTCAGTTTAACACGGAGTAGTTATGTCAAGGCGACGTTTTCGAAGACGGCATAATGAAGCACCGGAACTGAACATTACGACCTTTTTGAACCTGATGGTC
>JBFFPW010000117.1:0-5423 GCA_041573815.1 Desulfuromonadales bacterium | reverse complement strand
TCGCTTGCGATATAGTCCGCTAAACGATGGGCGATAATTCGGCACTGTGGACGGATGCGCAGAAAGTTGTCATCCTTCCCCTCAAGCATCATGGTCGAAACAGTTGGGCTGACCAGAAGGGTTTCGGTACGGTTGACCTTTGGCACAAGGACAATCGCCGCCGAGCTCAACATCGGTCCGATGATCGCCGGAACCTTTGCCTCGGTTAATGCATTCACCGCATCCAATGCTACGACGGGATCCTGTTGAGTGTCCCTGACAATCAGTTCGACCTTACGACCATCTATACCGCCAGCGCGATTAACTTCCTCCACTGCCAGCAACGCCCCGTCCCGCGCGGCAATACCGACCGCTGCGGAGCGCCCGGTCAGGCCACCAACAAAACCGATGCGGATCGGTTCGGATGTCAACCGGTCACAGCTGACAAGGCCAATCACCAGCATGGCGAAAAGACCAAGCATAAGGGATTTAACGCAAGATTTCATATCAACTGACAACAGGCCTGTCTGAAATAAAAAGATGGGCCCAGGTTGGGAGTGCCCTCGATTACAGGAAGCCGGCTATCGTCGCCAACAACCCTTCCCGGTCAAACGGTTTGCAGATATAGCCTTCGGCGCCCGATTCCCGGGCCAGACTGACCATCTCTTCCGGCTGCTTGGCCGACATCAGCAGGGTCGGAATATCTCGGCTTTTGTCCCTCTTTTTCAAGAGACGAACTTTCTCGGCACCGCTAATCATCGGCATTTCGACATCAACCAGCAACAGGTCCGGCGGTGGCGTCGTGTAGATATAGGTATTGGCGACGATCCCGGAGTCAGCCGTCAGGACTTCATAGCCGGCTGGCTCGAGAATATCTTTCACCAACTGCAAGTGCAGCACACAATCATCAATAACAACAACTTTTTTCTGTAACATGTTCCCCTCCATTCACATTTAATATCAAGTACCAGGATAAAGTTACTAATTCAATTCTCTTGCCAAGACCCGATTCGTCAACCAGATCCTTTACTTAAGTCCATGCGGGCTGCCTCGAGTACGAAGGTCTGCAACTGCTGCCGGCCAGCCCGTTCAAGATCAACAAACTCCAACCCGATTCCGGTCGGCAGGTCTGGCCTTTGGGGGTTTCCCGCAGAATTGATCCAGGCAATCCGCGCCCGGCAATCGATCGGACTTTCAGTCCGGGGAATCAAAAACTCAATAAAAAATTCTGTTCCTTCAGCCAACACACGCTCTGTCGCCAGGAAAAGGCCGCCGGTACCAAGGTTGTGAGCATAATCATGCCACTCCTTCTCTTCATCGGCGCCATACTTGACCAGAATATTTCTATCGATCCGCGGTGCTGCCCGGTTGGCCAGGGAAACGTACTGACGCGCTGCAGACAACAGTTCCCTGCGGCCGATCGGTCGAGTCAGGAGCCCATCACAGCCCGAGTTCCAGCCGTGCTCTATTTTTTCCTTGCTATTCTCTGTCAACAAAATGACCGGCGTCGTGAAAAGGTTCGGATCATTTTTGATCTTTCGACAACACTCAACACCATCCATTTCCGGCATCTCGACATCCATGATGATCAGGTGCGGGTTGATGGCACGGGCCATGCGGATAGCCTCCTGGCCACCCCGGGCCGTCGAAATCAGAAACTCGGATTGGTTAAAATAGTTTTTGGCAATGCCCCGCATCAAACGGACATCATCGACCAGCAGTAATCGGTATTTTTCGTTCATGACAATCTGTGGCTCCAGTTTTGAATCAATTTACAATGGTGAATATTAGCATAAATCAACAGGAACAGTTGTGTCTTTCGTTATCCGCCGTGTCAGAAAAACTTGACATTTTCTTTTTCTGCTGTGTAATGGAAAGTCTGATTTTATTCAATTAATCCGCGATGAAAAGCAATATCGCCTTTTCATCCTATCTTCTACACTCAACAAGGCAAAGGAGGTTGTATCATGTTGCGAGGGATTCTTTCTGTTTCTGTTCTGGCGGCATTCCTGTTCACATCGCAGGCGTTTGCTGCCGATACCATCAAAATCGGTTTTAACATCCCGATGACCGGTGATATACCGGTAGTTGGCGAAGGCTCCAAAAACGCCGCTGAAATGTACCTGGCCGACATCAACGGCGCAGGCGGCCTCGAAGTTGGCGGCAAGAAGTACATGCTTGAATTCGTCTACATGGACAACGAGGCAAAGGCAGAATCTGCAGTTACCGCCGCCTTGAAGCTGATCGAGCAAGAGCAAGTCGTTGCCATCATTGGCCCCAACTCCTCCAAGCAAGCCGTTCCAGGTGGTGGTACTGCTAATGACAACCGCGTACCGATGATCAGCCCCTGGTCGACCAACCCGAATACAACGCTGGACCGGCCCTGGGTCTTCCGCGCGGCTTTCCTCGACCCCTTCCAGGGGCCAGTAATTGCCGATTTCGCGGCCAAAAAATTTGGTGCCAAGACCGCAGCCGTACTTTTCGACGTTGCCAATGACTATTCTGTCGGCCTGGCAGAAGTATTTAAAGCTGCATGGGAAGCCAAAGGGCTCGGCCCGGTTGTCGCTTACGAGTCGAATGGGACCAAAGACCAGGATTTTTCCGCCCAGCTGACCACCATCATCGCTGCCAAGCCGGACTTCATCTTTGTACCGGAAAACTACAACCAGGTCGCGCTGATTATTCCTCAGGCGCGTGACCTCGGCTACAAAGGCCCCTTCATGGGTTCCGACTCCTGGGGCACCCCGGACCTGGTCAAACTCTGCGGCGAGCAGTGCAACGGTCAGTACTTCTCAACCCACTATGCCGCTGCTGGCGCCAAGGGTGCCACCAAGGTCTTTATCGATCGCTACATGAAAAAGTATGGTGAAGAACCAGCTGACTACGCCGCACTGACCTGGGATTCCATCGGCCTGATGCTCGAAGGGATCAAGAACGCCGGCAAGGTCGAAAAGGACCCACGCAAAATGCGTAAAGCCATCCGTGACGGCCTGGCTGCAATCAAGTCGTTTGACGGTGTCACCGGCTCATCCAAATTTAATGAGCAGGGCGACCCGATCAAGTGCGCTGTCGTGGTTAAAATCTCCGATGAAGGCACCTTTGTCTTTGAAGAGTCTGTCTGCCCATAACAAGCAAAACTAGATTAAGCAAGAACAAGGACGGGGGTATACTATGGCCCTCGTCCTTTTTTGTGCAATTCAGAGTGGCTATCAGAGCCTAGAAAAACAACGATTGAAGCATTGTCAAAAAAAGACTAAGGTAGGCTTCTGGACAAAACATCTATGCGATAAGCAAGCTTTGCAACGCCTACAATAATCACCTAAAGGAAGTAACGTCGAGTGGATTTCATTATTCAAAATATTTTGAACGCTCTGCAGTGGGGGAGCTTTTACGCTCTCATTGCCTTGGGGTACACCCTGGTCTACGGCGTACTGCGCCTGATCAACTTCGCCCATGGCGATATCTTCATGGTCGGCGCTTACATTTCATTCTTTGTTGCGAGCTTTCTGATCGGGCCAGTCGTCGGGCTTTCCCCGGCACTCACCTTTCTTATCACCGTGCCATTGACGATGATGCTGACAGCCTGCGTTGGCGTGACCCTGGAACGGATTGCCTATCGCCCCCTGCGGCGCAAAGGTGCACACCGTCTCTACGTGGTTATCACCGCGCTGATGTGTGGGCTGATTCTGGAATACTCCAACCTGGCCGTACTTGGTGCCAGCCGCCTGAAATTCCCGGAGTTGCTTGAAAAGCAAATCTGGAACATCGGCGGAGTGGCAATAACCAATTTAAAGATCCTGGTTGTCGTCACTGCCATTGTGGTGTTCCTGTTTTTGCAATGGGTGGTCACCAGAACCAGGGTCGGTATGGCAATGCGGGCAATCTCTTACGACAAATTTGCCATCCCGCTCATGGGCATTCCGATGGATAACATTATTGTCATCACCTTTATCCTCGGTTCCGGCTTTGCCGGCCTGGCCGGTTTGCTGTTCGCCATGAGCTACCCGGTCCTCGAGCCTTTCATGGGCATGCTGATCGGCTGGAAGGCCTTTATCGCTGCGGTGGTCGGCGGCATCGGTGATATCAAGGGGGCATTTGTCGGCGGATTTCTGCTTGGTGCGATCGAAGTCGCCGTGGTCTCGGTGTTCCCTTCCACCTACCGTGATCTGTTCGCCTTTACCATTTTGCTATTGATTCTGTGGATGAAGCCCACCGGGCTGTTCGGCATTCCGCAGTCAACCAAAATATAGTTGGGAGAGGTGTCATGAGACAATATTCTCTCAACATTCTGATGGTTTTCGTTGTCATCCTATTGCTGGTTGCCGCCCATTTCGGCTGGATCGATAACTATATTCAGATTGTTGCAATGACCATCGGCATCAACATCATCATGGCGACCAGCCTGAACCTGGTCAACGGCAATATGGGTGAATTCACCTGTGGCCATGCCGGGTTCATGTGCGTCGGCGCCTATGTCTCATCGGTCATCTCGGTCTTCTGCTTCGGCACCAAGTTCGGTGATCCGCTGCTGCCCGCAAGCTCGGTGCTGATTGTTTTTCCGATCATCCTGCTGATCGGTGGTGCGGTCGCCGCGATCTCCTCGCTGATGGTTTCAGTCCCTTCGTTTAAAACCCGCGATGACTACCTGGCGATCATCTCGATCGCCGTCAACTACATGATTATTTCGGCGCTGGAAAACATGAACTTCATCGGTGGCTCGCGCGGTTTTCAAGGAATGAAGGATACCTACTGGGCGATGATCGACATCTTCGACGGCCCCTGGATGCTGTTCTGGGTTATCAACTTCACCATCTTCACCGTCTGGGTGATCCGGCGCTTTATCAGTTCCACCTACGGCAAAGGCGTCAACGCCATCTGCCAGGATGAAGTCGCCGCCGAGATCATGAGCGTTAATACCAACAAGATCAAAATCATTAACTTCATGGTCGCCGCCGGCCTGGCTGGCTGTGCGGGCGGTCTCTACGCACATATTATCGGCTACGTCAACCCGCAGTCGTTCAATATCCTCAAGTCGACCGAAGCGATGGTTATGGTTTATCTTGGTGGTATGGGCTCGCTTTCTGGGGCCATCATCTCCGCCATCCTCTTCACCGCGTTGCTGGAAATACTGCGCTCACAAGCGATTATCGACGGCCTGCTTTCGCCGGTGACCTACATGTTCCCCGACTGGGAACCTTCTGCTGGTGTCATCAAGTGGGTCATGATTCCGCTGTTGCTGGTCATCGTCATGCAATTTCGCTCGGAAGGGATTATGGGCAACCGCGAACTGTCAGATGTGTTCCCGAAGCTGAAGAAATTTTACAGGTTTAAATGATGGCACAGACGCAATTACAATCAGACACCGCACCGGTTCTCGAAATCCGGGGCATGACCCAACAGTTCGGTGGATTACGAGCCGTTTCCGACTTCAACGTCAAGCTGAT
>JBFFPW010000116.1:0-5433 GCA_041573815.1 Desulfuromonadales bacterium | reverse complement strand
CCCCGTTTTATTTTGATTGTCTCCTTTTCTCTTTGGGGAGAGGGTTGGGGTGAGGTGAGGTGAGGTGGAGATCATGAGTGCCATCTTAACAACAGGCTTCAATCACTGGCTCAGTTGCTCATTCTATAAAGCCTTGACTCTTTCTGTTCTCGTATATGTAAATATCCGGGAATTCCCATCTTATGGCACGTAAATGCGATATATCGCAAATAGTGTGAATGAGGGTAGAAAAAGCTTCGTAATTCCGGCAGGTTATAAAATAGAACGATATTATATCTTGACAATGCACCCTGCTTTTTGCTTATATGGTCACCCTCGCAAGAGGACGTAAGTTGCTAATTTTACTAGATAAATTCATTTTCACTAAATTTTTTTCGGGTAATTTTGGTCAGGCTTAAAGGCGTATAGGGTACGACGGGGAATCGATCCTGCCTTTATTTTTATTCTGATCTGAATATCAAAGTAATATCTGCTTTCTGGAGGAGGTTCCATGGCTGTAAAGAAATTCAAGAAGATTATGGCGGCAAATCGGGGGGAAATTGCCATACGGATTTTTCGGGCCTGTACCGAACTTGGTATCAGTACCGTCGCTATCTATTCTGAAGAAGATCGTCTCTCTCTACATCGCTACAAGGCAGACGAAGCCTACCTGATTGGCAAGGGCAAAGGCCCGATCGATGCCTACCTGTCTATTGATGAAATCATCGATCTGGCGCGTAAAAAAGGTGTCGATGCTATTCATCCAGGCTACGGTTTTTTGTCTGAGAATCCTGACTTCGTCGATGCTTGCGATCGCGCTGGCATCACCTTCATCGGCCCGACCGCAGACATCCAGCGGGGACTGGGTGATAAGGTCGCTGGACGAGAGGTTGCGATTAAGGCCGGGGTGCCAGTTGTTCCGGGGACGACTGAGCCGATCAAAACGGATGAAGAAGCACTGATCTTTGCCAAGGAGGCCGGTTATCCGGTGATCGTCAAGGCATCAGCCGGTGGTGGTGGCCGAGGTATGCGGGTCGCCCAGAACCAGAAAGAGCTGCTTGAAGGGCTCAAGTCAGCCGCTTCTGAGGCACAGGCGGCCTTTGGAAATGCTGCCGTCTTCATTGAAAAGTACATTGAAGAGCCGAAACACGTTGAAGTGCAGATCCTCGGCGACACGCATGGTAACATTGTTCATTTCTACGAGCGTGACTGCTCGATCCAGCGCCGCCATCAGAAAGTCATCGAAATAGCTCCGTCGCTCTACCTGACCGACAAGAAGCGTAAAGAACTGTGCGGCTACGCGATGAAGCTGGCCGAGGCGGTCGATTACGTCAATGCCGGAACTATTGAATTTCTGATGGATAAGAATGGCAAATTTTACTTTATCGAAGTCAATCCGCGTATTCAGGTCGAGCACACCGTGACCGAGTTGGTCACCATGCGTAATCTGGTACAGGCGCAGATACGGGTTGCCGAAGGGCATAAACTCTCGGATCCGGAAATCGGCATTAAAAGTCAGAAGGATATCGAACTGCGCGGTTATGCCATCCAGTCACGGATTACCACCGAGGACCCGACAAACAGTTTTGCCCCCGATTTCGGCACTATCAAGGCCTACAGGACCGCCGCCGGATTCGGTGTTCGTCTCGATGCTGCTGCTGGTTATGCCGGAGCCCAGATCACGCCGCATTACGACTCCTTACTGGTCAAGATTTCCACCTGGGGGCTGACTTTTCTCGATGCTTCACGCACCATGCATCGGGCACTGCAGGAGTTCCGGATCCGTGGCGTTAAAACCAATATCGGCTTCCTGGAAAAAGTGATTACCCATCCGGTCTTCCTTGAGGGCAAATGCAACACCTCATTCCTCGATAACCACCCGGAAGTTTTCGAGCTGCGCGAAAAGAAAGACCGTGCCAACAAGATCCTCAGCTGTATCGGCAATGTCGCGGTTAATGGCTATCCGGGCATTACCAAAGAAAAGGCGCTGAAGTACAAGAGCCTGCGCGAACCCGATTTGCCGGTTATTCCTTATGGCCAGGCACATCCACGCGGCACTCGCGATATTCTCCTCGACAAGGGGCCGGAAGGCCTTGCCCAGTGGGCCCTCGAAGAGAATAAGTTGCTGGTCACAGATACGACCTGGCGCGATGCCCATCAATCGTTGATGGCGACCCGCTTCCGGACCTTTGATCTTGAACGTATTGCCGAAGCGACCGCGCATCTCGGCGGCGGACTCTTCTCCCTCGAAATGTGGGGTGGGGCAACCTATGACGTGTCGATGCGCTTCCTGCGTGAGGATCCATGGGAGCGGCTTGAGCGCCTGCGCGAAAAGGTGCCAAATATTCTTTTCCAGATGCTGCTACGTGGCTCCAATGCTGTCGGTTATACCAACTATCCTGATAATGTTGTGCAGGAGTTTGTTGTCAAAGCGGCTGAGAAGGGGATCGATGTTTTCCGGATTTTCGACTCTCTCAACTGGACCAAGGGGATGACCGTTGCCATGGATGCGGTTCGTGAACGGACCGACTCTGTTTGTGAGGCGGCGATGTGCTACACCGGCGACATCCTTGATCCGAAGCGGGACAAATATCCACTTAAATACTATGTCGATCTGGCTAAAGAGCTGGAGAAGATGGGAGCGCATATCCTGGCGATCAAAGATATGGCCGGGCTGCTTAAGCCGTTTGCTGCCGAGAAGCTGATCAAGGCGCTCAAACAGGAAGTCGGAATCCCGATCCACCTGCATACCCACGACACCTCGAGCAACGCCGGGGCAATGCTGATGATGGCCGCTCAGGCCGGGGTTGATATCGTCGACGCTGCCATCTCGTCGGTCTCCGGTCTCACCGCCCAGCCAAACATGAATGCCATGCTCTCGACCCTCGAAGGTTCGATCTGGGACCCGCAACTTGACAAAGACGGTATGCAGGAACTCGCCAATTACTGGGAGACCGTTCGAACCTATTACGCGCCGTTTGAATCGGAACTGCGTAGTGGAACTGCTCAGGTCTACGACCATGAAATTCCCGGTGGCCAGTACTCCAACTACAAGCCGCAGGTTGAAGGTCTCGGCCTCGGCGCTCGTTGGGAAGAGTGCAAGGATATGTTCCGCAAGGTCAACGACATGTTCGGCGATGTGATCAAGGTCACCCCGTCATCGAAGATTGTTGGCGACATGGCGATGTTCATGGTGCAGAACAACCTCGAGCCGGAAGATGTCTTTGAACGTGGTCACGAGCTGACCTTCCCGCAGGGAGTGGTCGACTTCTTCAAGGGTATGATCGGCCAGCCGGTCGGTGGTTTCCCGAAGGAGTTGCAGAAAATCATCCTCAAGGACGAACAACCGCTCACCTGTCGTCCGGGTGAAATGCTTGAACCGATAGACTTTGATGCCAAGAAGGTTGAACTCGAGAAAAAACTTGGACACAAGGTGCCTTTCCAGGATGTTCTTTCGGCGGTGCTTTATCCGGGTGTCTTCGAGGAGTTTGATCGTTATCGTCAGGAGTTCTCCGACACCTCGTTCCTGCCGACGCCGGTCTTCTTCTACGGCCTCGAGCCGGGCGATGAAACCAATATCGAAATTGAGCCTGGCAAGACGTTGATTATCAAGCTCAACGCTATCGGTCGCATTCAGGATGATGGTCACCGCAATATCTACTTCGAGCTGAACGGTGAACCGCGGGTTGTCGCCATAAAGGACGATTCGGTTGAATCCGATGAAGTCGCGCACGATAAAGCTGATCCGGATGATATCAAGCAGGTCGGCGCACCGATGCCAGGCAAAATCTTCAAGATGTTCGTCAGTGTTGGCGATGCCGTCAAAGAGGGTGATACTCTGCTGACTACCGAGGCGATGAAGATGGAGACCAATGTCAAGGCGAAGAAGGATGGCGTCATTGCCGACCTCAAGTTCGGTGAAGGTGCCCAGGTCGGGCAAGGTGATCTGCTGGTGGTGATGGAATAAGTTCAGTTATAAGCTGTGAGATAAGTACGGGGTCAGGCTCTCATTCAATAAGGTGCCTGACCCCGTTTTTTATGTAGACCGTGAGGTCGCGGCCTCACACTCTGCATACTCTTTTGCCTCGCCGCAAAAGAGTATGCAGAAAAGGGCGGTCACCTGCGGTGGGCATGGCATCCACGGTTGCCGGTGCCTCTTTTCTCTGTCGGTTTAGGGTGAACCGACAGAGATGCGTCGCTGTTTCCAGGTGTGATTGTTATGGGCGTGAGCAAGGGGGCATTCTTGAAGAACGCAGATGGTTAAATCATGGGGTCAGGCACTTATTCTATAAAGTGCCTGCCCCCGTTTTGTTTAGAGTTGTCATTACCGACTCTGATCGGGAATCCATAGAATCAAATCTAGCTATTTATCCGGCTTTCTTCGCCACAATAAAAACCGCCTTGTTTTCCCCCGGCTGCCATTGTTGGTCAATGGTGAAGCCGGCATCGGTCATTGCTTGTACCAGTTCTGGGGTGGTGAAGACCTTGACCAGCGGCATCAGGCCGAGGAAACGCCCCAACGGGACCATAAGCTTGAGAAACCTCTGCGCATCCCCGATGCAGGCGGTGCTGGTCACGAATATCCCACCCGGCTTGAGCAGCCGCAACACCCGGGCGATGATCTCTTCCTTGTTTTCTAGCAGGTGTAAAATACTGAGTCCCAGTACCACGTCAAAACTTTCATCGGTCGCACAAAATCCTTCAATCGTTTTACAGGAAAATGTGACATTCTCAACGCTTGCCGTGCCGGCTCGGCGTTGGGCAATTTCAATCATCATCGACGAGATATCGATGGCCTCGATATGTTTGACATAGGGAGCGTGGGCAATGGCGGTCGAACCGGTTCCGCAGCCGAACTCGAAAACCTCCATGTCGGGTCGTAAGTATTCACGGGTGATCTGTAGCTTTTTCTGGTAGATGGCTTCATCGGCGACGGGCTTTTTGGCATATCGCTCGGCGATTCTGTCCCAGAATTCTGCTGATGATTTCATAGTTGCTCCGGTCCTGTTTTTGTCAGCGATTGCTTGCCAGCAAGTACTCGAGAATATCTCCCATCAAACTGTTTATTGAGTCATAGCGCTCTTGAGGAACGGACAGGATTTCGTCTGCTGATTGAATGTACTCACCAGCAACAAGTTCATCCCGGCAATGATCAACAAGTTCCTCTGCTGACTTCTGGGTTGTTTCCAGGTGGAACTGAAGTCCAATGACATGGCGGCCAATCTGAAAAGCTTGGTTTTTACAGCCTTTGCTCTCAGCAATTAGAACCGCCCCGTTCGGCAAGCTGAATGTCTCACCATGCCAATGAAACACTTCAATTTCTTCAGGAAACTGGAAGACATTATCGTTTAGTGATTCAGCAGCCGTAATTGGCAACCAGCCGATCTCCTTTACACCGTTTTCGAATACTTCACCACCCATTGAATCAGCAATAAGCTGTGCGCCTAAACAAAT
>JBFFPW010000115.1:0-5443 GCA_041573815.1 Desulfuromonadales bacterium | reverse complement strand
GCGTCTGCATGGGCGCCGGCATCAGTAACGCCACCGGCATCGCTAAAGTGCTACCGGAGAGCGAACGACAAAAGGTTGTTGGTGTCATGGGCGATTCGACCTTCCTGCATACAGGCGTTAACAGCCTTATGGATCTGGTCTATAACAATTCGACGGCAACGGTCGTCATCCTCGATAATGCCGCGACCGGCATGACCGGGCGCCAGGACAACCCCTCAACCGGCTACACGTTGCAAAACAATGAAGCCCCGTCCGTCGACCTGGAAAACCTGTGTAAAGCTCTCGGCGTCAAACACATCAGGACGATCGATCCCAATGATCTCGACCTGACCCGAACAACCATGCAGGAGATGATGGCGATTCCCGAGCCATCGGTCGTTATCGCCCGCCGAGTCTGCATGCTTGAACGACACGGCAATGCCGAACGGACAACGCCGTTGGTCGTTCTTGAGGACAAGTGTGTCGGTTGCCGTGCCTGTCAGAAGATTTGCTGCCCGGCCATCTCATGGCGTGAAGGAGCTGGTGAAAAGGGCAAAGGGCAGGCGGTTGTTGATGCACTGCTCTGTACCGGATGTAAAGTTTGCGAACAGGTCTGTAAATTCGATGCATTTGGAGAGATCGATGGAAAATAATATCAAGAGTATTTTGTTGGCAGGCGTAGGCGGGCAGGGGACCCTGCTGGCCAGTGAAGTTCTGGCAGAAGTGCTGATGCTGGCTGGTTTCGATGTCAAAAAGAGTGAGATTCATGGTATGTCCCAGCGTGGCGGAAGTGTCACTTCGCATGTGCGCTGGGGAGAAAAAGTATATTCGCCGCTGATCCCGGAGGGAACTGCCGATATTCTGTTTGGTTTTGAAATTCTCGAAACCTACCGTCACCTTCCAATGCTACGTCAAGGTGGGGCCATCGTCGCCAACAACCTCAAGATTGCTCCAGGCCCTGTTGCCAGTGGCACGGAGAGCTATCCGGACGAGATCCCGGCAAAGCTCAAGGCCCAGGTTGACGACGTCGTGCTGGTCGATGGCATGGATAAGGCTCAGCAGGCCGGCAACTACCGCACTGTCAATACCGTATTGCTCGGCGCTCTCTCAAGGCGCATGGATATCGCCGATGATTTATGGATCAAGGCACTGAAAAAATTAGTACCGGAAAAGTTTCTCCAGGAGAACCTCAAGGCCTTTGAACTCGGTTGTCTGGCGTAATACCATCAAACTCAGGGACGGGAGTAGAAGATGATCTGGAATGATGAATTTGAAACTCTGCCAAGGGAGGCATTGCAGGCGCTGCAATTAAAGCGTCTTCAGCAGACAATGCAGCGGGTCTATGAATCTGTCCCTTATTATCGGGAAAGCTTCAAAAAGGCAAACATCACTCCCGACAGTGTGAAATCACTCGACGACCTGCAGAAGATCCCATTCACCCTGAAGCAGGATATGCGGGATAATTACCCCTACGGTCTTTTTGCTGCGCCGCTTGATAAGATTGTCCGTATTCATGCATCTTCCGGAACCACCGGCAAGCCAACGGTTGTCGGTTATACGCAACGCGATATTGATAACTGGTCAGAACTTATGGCCCGTTCATTCGCAGCGGCTGGCGCCCACTATGGTGATGTCATCCATAATGCTTACGGATATGGCTTGTTTACCGGTGGTCTCGGTGCCCATTATGGCGCTGAGAAACTCGGGGCCTCGGTTATCCCGATGTCTGGTGGCAATACCAAGCGTCAGATCATGATTATGCAGGACTTTGGTTCCACGGTTCTGACCTGTACCCCATCCTATTGCCTGTATCTCGCTGAAGCGGCCGCAGAAGAGGGGGTCGATATCCGCGAGCTGCCACTTCGGGTCGGTATCCATGGCGCTGAGCCCTGGAGTGAACAGATGCGTGACGAGATCGAAGAGAAACTCGGCATCAAGGCCATCGATATTTATGGGCTCTCTGAAATTCTCGGACCAGGTGTCGCTATCGAGTGTATCGAAGCTCAGAATGGCCTGCATATCTGGGAGGATCATTTCATTCCGGAAATAATCAACCCTGATACTGGCGAAGTTTTGCCGCATGGTGAACAGGGAGAGCTGGTTATTACCACAATCACCAAAGAGGGAATCCCGATGATCCGCTATCGGACCCGGGATATCACCCGCATTATTCCTGAACCTTGCGTTTGTGGTCGGACCCATATCCGTCTGGAGCGGATGAGCGGTAGATCCGACGATATGCTGATTATCCGTGGCGTTAACGTCTTCCCTTCACAAATCGAAAGTATTTTGATGAAAATCGAAGGAGTTGAGCCCCATTATCAACTGGTCGTTGATCGTGATGACAATCTCGACACACTTGAGATCCAAGTTGAAGTCAATGAGGGAATATTCTCAGATGAGATCAAGGTTCTGCAGAGGTTGAGTAAGGAGATTCGCCACCAGATCAAGGAAATGCTGGGAGTTACCTGCGAAGTCCGTTTGGTTGAGCCAAAGACCATCGCCCGGAGCGAGGGTAAAGCTCAACGTGTTATTGACAAGCGCAAGAATTCGTAAACAGATAGAGGAGGTCGGAATGAAAGTCGAACAGATTTCCATATTTATAGAGAATAAATCAGGGCGCCTGGCTGAGGTGACACGCATTCTTGGTGAAGCAGGGGTAAACATTCGAGCGCTTTCACTGGCGGACACTTCCGATTTCGGTATTCTGCGGTTAATTGTTGACCAAACCGATAAAGCGAAAGAGACCTTGAAGGCGGAAGGTTTTACCGTCAACAAGACAGAAGTTGTCGCCGTCGAAGTGCCTGACAAGCCAAAAGGCCTGTTTAGCATTCTTGAGATACTCGAAAATGGCAACGTCAATGTCGAGTACATGTATGCTTTCGTTGAACGCTGTGGAGAGAATGCCGTTATCATTTTCCGGTTTGACGATATCGAAAGTGCGATCAAGGTTCTCCTTGAAAACGACATTACCGTTCTCAAAGGAGAGCGGGTCTGTCAGATGTAAATGATTTATACTTTTTTATGCAATATCAGGATCTGTTTTGAGTAAAATCTGGGACCCGAAAAATGAGTGTCTGGATCGAGATGAATTAAATTCTCTGCAACTAGATAGACTCAAGAAAACACTTGAGAGAGTCTATGCTAACGTCCCGTGTTACAAAGATAAATTTGCAACATACGGCATCCATCCGGAAGAGTTTCACCACCTTGAAGACCTTTCCAGGCTACCTTTTACAACCAAGGAAGACCTGCGTCTGAATTACCCTTATGGCATGTTCGCCGTGCCGCTTAAGGATGTTGTTCGTATCCACTCTTCATCCGGCACAACCGGCAAACCGACGGTTGTTGGTTATTCCAGAAATGATCTCAATAACTGGACAGAATTGGCTGCCCGCTTTATGACAGCAGCTGGCGTTGATGAAAATGACATTGTCCATATTGCCTTTGGATACGGACTTTTTACAGGCGCTTTCGGTTTACATTATGGAGCCGAGAGAATAGGGGCATCGGTTATTCCGATGTCGAGTGGCAATACCGACAAGCAGATCATGATCATGCAGGATTATCGTTCATCGGCATTGGTTTGCACGCCATCTTACGCCTTGACCCTGGCGGACCGGATGGAAAAAACCGGACACGATATCAACTCTCTGTCACTTAAGGTCGGCCTTTTCGGGGCAGAACCATGGAGCGAGGAGATGCGCAAGGAGATCGAGAGACGGCTTGGCATCATCGCAACAGACAACTATGGACTTTCCGAAGTTATGGGACCAGGCGTGGCAGGTGAGTGCCTGGAACGATCTGGCATGCATATATCTGAAGATCATTTCATTCCGGAAATAATTGATCCGGATTCTGGTGAAGTCTTGCCGCATGGTTCAATCGGTGAACTTGTCCTGACCTGCATTAACAAGGAAGCCTTCCCGATGGTCCGCTATCGGACGCGTGATATTACCCAGCTGAATTATGAACCGTGCGCTTGCGGCCGAACACATGTGCGAATGCGCAAGACAATGGGCCGCTCCGACGATATGTTGATCATTAAGGGAGTCAATGTATTCCCGACCCAGATAGAAGAGATACTATTCCAGGCCGAAGGGTGTGAACCTCACTATCAGTTGATTCTTGATCGAAAAGGTTCAATGGATACTCTGGAAATCCACATCGAAGTTAATGAACGAATTTTCTTTGATGAGATGAAAAAGCAGCGGGAGTTTGTCAGTATCCTTGAAAGAAAGCTCGCCTCAACGCTCGGCGTAGGTGCCACAATCAAGCTTGTAGAGCCATCCTCGTTGACTCGACATGAGGGTAAGGCTCAGCGCATTGTGGATCGTCGCGAAAAGTAACCTATCACATTGATATTATTGACAATTAGTGGATTTTACCCATGGTTTATTCACCGAATTGATTCTTGACTTTTACCGGCAAATAAACCATAATCCGACGACTTTATACGGGATGTAGCGCAGTCTGGTAGCGCACTTGACTGGGGGTCAAGTGGTCGCTGGTTCGAATCCAGTCATCCCGACCAAATTAAAAAAACGGAAGTGATTACAGTCACTTCCGTTTTTTTATGCTTGAATTTTTTCATATAAGAACTATATTTAATATATATATTGAATACTTAGAGCTTTGACATTCAACTGTGGAGTGTTATATGGGAGTCATGGCCGAAAAAAGATCAGGACAAGATAAAAGGTATACAATAAAACTTGGCGTTAATTTCGGCGTCAAAGATATCAGTAACCTGGGGTTCACTGAAGATATTTCAGTCAGTGGTATATTCCTGAAAACAGCTCGCGTCTTTCCGGTTGGCACTGACTTGAAAATTGAGATGAAAAACGAGCAGGGCGATTTGATTCGTCTGATTGGCTATGTCCACTGGTCCAAGGAGGTTCCACCGAACCTCGTCTGGAGCATCAGTGATGCAGGCATGGGAATACAGATTATTAAATTTATCTGTGGCCAGGAGCACTACTTTAAATTACTTGCCGATGGCGGCGTTTATTAATTCGTCTTTTAAGCTTTTTAACATTGGAGGGTCGATGTTTTTCCGCAGTATCTCTTTGTTTTTTCTCGTCGTTTTTTTTCTGCTGACAACAGCCTTAAATGCTTTCTCTGAATTCCGTTTTCGCGACGGTAATAAAATTGAAATTCAATGGTACGAGCAGGAAGGGGCCATAATTGATAAGCATGTCTGCTTTAATTACAAGGAAGATAATCGAAAGTTCAGGCAATGCCGAAAAAAGGCAGTCGATTATTTTGCCGAAGAATGCAAGTTCTATAAAGACAAGATCAAATCAACCCCCAGAAAATACAGGGAAATGTACGAACCGGAAATGATGAAGTTTTGCAATGCCAGCCAAAGTTATCAACCTTAGTTTATATTCTTTGAGAAAGTCTGAAAATGTAAGAGAAATGTAAGAAGCGAATTCTATAATAAATAAATAATCCTGGGGGG
>JBFFPW010000114.1:0-5481 GCA_041573815.1 Desulfuromonadales bacterium | reverse complement strand
GTCTCGGTCGCTTTCTTGCCGTTATTGTCGGAGAGAATTTGTCTTTTGTCATCGGCGTATCCGGCGACATTTTTCCGGTTGGCTTTCCAGTACCAGAGATCGGCGGTGTATAGATCCTCAGAAAAGTTCGAGAGATTGACCGGCTTGTCCATCATGTTCCACTTGAAAACAAAGGTGTCTTCCCGGTGTGGGCCTGAGAAGTATTCGGATTTGTCCTTGTTCCAGAGCCACGGTTTGTGGAACGAGTTTTCGGCGGTGTCCTTATACTGGATACAGAAGTAGATTTTGTCGTCTGTATAGACAGACTTCATGAAGAAGTTGACACTGGCCGTGTAGTCGTAAATGACATCGGGCTTAATGCCTTGCCAGACGGCATCGTTGATATCGCCGTCAATGGTTGGTGCGCTGCTGACTTTGTGTGAAATGACCTGGTGTTCTGCCAGGGCTGCTAGGGCAGTTGAGGAAAATGCGAAAATGAAACAGAGAACAACAAAACTACCTGCTAAACGATTCATAACCCCTCCTTCGAAGACCTAATGATAACCAGAATGGTTGTAATATGCGGACATTGTTACACTTTTTCACATTTACCGGTAGATGTCTAGTGCAATGAAGTTTTTTTTGACAAGAATTCTTGACGTGGTGGCTCGGATACTTTTACTTATTTATATCACCTTGTCTCTTGTTGCTCTTTCAGGCTATAAAGATGCTGCTATGACTATGACGCAAGAGAATCTTAAAATAAGCCTGGATCAGGCACTCTCCTTCCGTGACCGTGGTGCTGTGCTGATCGATGTTCGCTCTCCGGCCGAATATGCGGAGTCGACCATCCCTGGTGCGATCAACATCCCGCTATTTACCGACGCTGAGCGGGCCGAAATAGGCACGATGTACAAACAGGTCGGTAAGCAGGAAGCGCGTTTCCGTGGCATCGAAATTGTCGCACCGAAGATCCCTGTTTTTATCCATCAAGCTCGCGAGGCAGCGGAGAAATCGGATCTGCCGCTCGTTGTTTTCTGTTGGCGCGGTGGCGAGCGGAGCCGGGCGATGACCTCTTTTTTTGATCTGGCCGGAATCCCAGCCATGCAGATTGAAGGGGGGCATAAGCAGTTTCGCAATCATGTCCTGAGTTATTTTGCTGCCGCCGCCTGGGGGCGTCTTCTGGTTTTGCGTGGCCTGACTGGTGTCGGCAAGACTCTTATTCTGAAGCGGCTTAAGCAAGATGGGTATCCGGTCGTTGATCTCGAAGGGCTCGCCAACCATCGTGGCAGTGCTTTTGGCAATCTCGGGCTGCCAGTGCAGCCGGGACAAAAGATGTTTGAAGCCTTGCTCTGGGATGAATTAAGGAAAATTCCGGCTGATGGTTATGTTCTGATCGAGGGGGAGAGCCGCCACATTGGTCGTGTTCTTTTGCCGAAAGCATTACATTCGGCAATGCAGAGTGAAACGAGTATCTGGCTGAAAGCTGAAATGGCGAGCAGGGTCCGGTGTATCCTTGATGACTACCCTGCTCGTGACGACATGCGCCAGGAATTTGAAAAGCCAATTCTGGCCATTAAAGACAAACTTGGTGGTGAGGCGGTTGGGCAGATGCTTGAACTTCTCCATGCCGGCCAATGGGAAGAGTTGGTTCAGGATCTGATGGTTCGTTACTATGATCCACTTTATCAGCACACATTTCCTGACCGGCGGGTCGAGGTTGAAATCGAGCCGTTTGCCGGTTCTCTCGATGTGCTGAAAAAAACGATTGCCGAAATCCTTACTGGAGATGTTTCTCTTGCGCAAGCGGGAGGCGATACGTGAGTCGGCAAAAAAGAAAAACCCCCTGTAATCCCCTTTGCGCCAAATGTATCCGGCATTGCAAGCAGGATGAAACTTCGTTGCTGGTTGACTGCCCGCGATTTCAGCCGTATCCGTTCAAAATCGAGAAACACAAGTTTGAACAGATGGGGATGTTCGATGAGGAGGAGTAACGATCAATCATCGGAAGAAAACAAGGGACGTCCAGCCGGTAAACACTTCATTGAAAATAACATCAATAAAAGGGCCCTGAATATTCAGGGCCCTTTATGTGTTGAGACGGTTAAGAAAATCAACAACTTTTGGCGTGAACTTCTCCGGTTCAACCAGGAAGGAATCGTGACCGTAGTCTGATTCGATCAGGTGGTACTCGACTGGTTTTTCCAGTGTCTCCAGAACATCGACGACTTCTTCTGTCTGGTTTGGCGGGTAGAGCCAGTCGGAGGTAAAGGCAAACCAGAGTGATGGACAGCTCAGGTTCGACAACGCCTCTTCCATGCTGTCAAAATTCCAGGCAACATCGTAAAGATCCAGTGATCGCGCCAGATAGAGGAACGAATTGGTATCAAAGCGATCGACGAAGTTGCTGCCGTTATATTCCAGATAGCGCTCAATCTCGAATTGGCCGAAAAAATCGAACAGACCATCCCGGGCTGAATATTTCCGACCGAACTTCAGGTGCATCGAGGCATCCGATAAAAACGATATGTGTCCCACCGCCCGTGCCAACGCCAGGCCATCGGCCGGTGGATGCTCCGGGCGATAGTTGCCTTTTTTCCAGAGCGGGTCATTGTAGACGGCCTGACGCGCCAGGGCATTGAGGGAAATTGCCATTGGCGAAGTGCGTCCGGTGCCGGCAATCGGCACGATCGAACGGACCCGTTCCGGATAGTGAATGCCCCATTCGAGTGCCTGCATGGCGCCCATACTGCCGCCGATGACGGTCAGAAGAGAATCGATGCCGAGATGATCGAGCAGTAGCACCTGGGCACGCACCATGTCACGGACCATCAACACCGGGAAGGTGAGATTGTAGGGTTGTCCGGTTCGCGGATTTTCACTGGCGGGTCCGGTGGAACCCTTGCAGGAGCCGATGGTGTTGGAACAGATGACATGGTACCTGTCCGTATCAAGGACTTTGCCGGGGCCAATCATGTCATCCCACCAGCCCGGTTTGCGATCTTCTTCCGAATGTTTGCCGGCGGCGTGGGCATCACCGGTCCAGGCATGCGTGACCAGAATGGCGTTACTCTTGTCGGCATTCAGTTTGCCGTAAGTCTCATAGGCGAGCGTAATCGGTCCGAGCAGGCGGCCGCTTTCCAGCTGCAGCTCGGTGTCGAAATGCGCATATTCAGTTTTGACGATGCCGACAGACCCGCTCACAAAATTCTCCAAATAAAAAAGGCCCCTTCCGAATGAGAAGGAGCCTGCATGTACTTTTTATCTGATTTCTCAGCAAGCACCATCTTCATCTCTCCCCGCTTAAAGCAGGGCAGGAATTAGCACCTGACGTTCATAAGGTATGAACCGGTTGCTGTGGCTTCGCAGGGCCTTTCCCTCCACCACTCTCGATAACGATAGTTAAGTATTTGATTGTCTGAGCAATCTATCGGAACCAAATCGGCTTGTCAAACCTATTTGTATTGTTCAGTAAAGTGCTGACTCCAGATCGTTCCAGAGGTCCTCAATGTCTTCAAGGCCGACCGATAGCCGCAGCAGCCCCTCGGAAATGCCGAGTCGCTCCTTGAGTTCGGTCGGCATGGCGGCATGCGACATGGTCCAGCAATGGGTCAGGATCGATTCGACGCCGCCGAGACTGGGGGCAATGATCGGTAAACTGATATTCTCCAATAGTGGTTTGACCTTCTTCTTGTCTTTCAGTTCAAAGGTCAAGACCGCGCCTGCGCCAGCTGCCTGGGAAAAGTGCAGGGCTTTTTGCGGGAAATCAGCAAGACCGGGATAGATAATCCTTGAGATAGCCGGATGTTCGGCAAGTCGGCTGGCCAGTATGCCAGCTGATTGCTGGGACGCTTCAAGTCGCACCTTGAGGGTTTTCAGGCCACGTGACAGCAGGAAGGAATCGAAGGGTGCCAGCACCGCTCCGAAGCCATTCTGGAATCTGCGCATCTTTTTCGCCAGGGCGGCATCTTTGGTAACATTGACACCAGCGAGGATGTCGCTGTGACCGCCGAGAAACTTGGTGGCGCTGTGAATTGATACATCAACACCGAGATCGAGCGGCCGCTGCAACAGTGGCGTCATAAAGGTGTTATCGAGGAAGGTCAGGATATTCTTCCTTTTGGCGATGTCAACCAGAGCCCGGATATCGCTGATCTGGAACTGTGGATTTGACGGCGTTTCGATAAATATCCCCTGGGTTTTATCCGTGACCGCATCGGCGACCTTGTTCGGGTCGCAGAAGTCGGTGAAGGTGACGTCGATGCCAAGATCCGGAATCAACTGTGTCAGGTATCGATAACTACCGCCATAAAGGTCTTCCGGAACAATCAGGTGGTCGCCACTTTTCAGTAGTGCCAGAGCGCTGGCGATAGCAGCCATGCCCGAGGCGTAAGCGAAACCATCTGTCCCACCTTCGAGCAGGGCGACAGCCTCTTCAACCTGTTCGCGACTTGGGTTGCCGCTACGCGCATAATCGTAGTTGCCTGGTTGGCCGTCTGTATGATGATAGGTTGACGCCTGGTAGATGGGGACGGTTGACGCTCCTGTGAACGGATCGCGATCTTTGCCCTGATGAACAACCATTGTCGCTGGCTTGTAGGTCTTTTTGCTCATTTCTTTTCCTTACCAATTGAATTTGCGGTTCAAAATCTTTTTGCCACTAAGTCACCAAGGACACCAAGAAGGTCAAAAGCTCATCAAAGACAAATACGTATAGGGCGCTTTGAAGTAAAATCTTTCTTATCGGTCTAAGTCTGAACTTTTTACTTGGTGCTCTTGGCGTCTTGGTGGCCAGTGTTTTTGGGTTTACATGCTTTACCTAAGTGCCTGCTCCAGGTCCGCAATGATGTCTTCCACATCTTCCAGTCCGACCGAAAGTCGCAGCAGCGTGTCGGTAATCCCGAGTCGTTCCCGCTCAACTTCCGGAATGTCGCCATGGGTTTGCACTGCCGGCAGGGTCATAAGGGATTCGACACCGCCAAGGCTTTCGGCAAATGAGATCAATTGCAGCTTCTCCAGTGCCCGGGCCGCCAGTTCTGGCGAAGAGGTCCGAAATGACAGCATACCACCAAAATCGCTCGACTGCTTCAGGCTCATTGCATGGCCGGGGTGATCTTTTAGTCCAGGATAGTAAACCTTTTCAACATTCGGATGTTTCTGCAGCCAGTGGGCAACGGTCAATGCTGTTTCGCAGTGCTTCTGTACCCTGAGAGGCAAGGTCTTGAGGCTGCGGATCAGCAACCAGCACTCCTGCGGTGGCAAAATGGCGCCGGTAGCATTTTGTAGCATGTAAAATTGTTCACCAAGCTCTGCCTCTTTGATAACCAGGGCGCCGGCACAGAGGTCACTGTGACCGCCAAGGTACTTGGTTGCTGAATGGACAATGATGTCGGCACCGAACTCAATTGGTCGCTGCAGAGCCGGGGTCAGAAAGGTGTTGTCGACGATGTAAAGAAGGTCGTTCTTTCGACACAATTGACCAAGGGCGGCGAGGTCAGCGAC
>JBFFPW010000113.1:0-5537 GCA_041573815.1 Desulfuromonadales bacterium | reverse complement strand
GGCAGTAATCCCGGGGCGATGCTTGAAGAATTATTGTTGGAAATATCAGGATTTGAAGCTTAGGAAACCATGAGCCGGGGCTGCCCCGGATACATTTTTTTGGATATAAAAAAAGGGGCCTGAATATCAGGCCCCTTAGTGTTTTCAGTAAGCTCTATTAGCCGAGAGTGTTCATCAACTTGTTCAAGCGAGAAATCTTACGGCTGGCAGTCGACTTGTGAATGACGCCTTTGGTCGAGGCTTTATCAATGTAGGGAACAACAATTTTCAGAGCCGCTTCAGCTGCTTCCTTGTCGCCTTCTGCGACGGCGCTCCGGAGACTCTTGACATAGTTTCTCATGGTTGTGCGAATATGTGTATTGCGAGCATTACGGATAGCATTTTGTTTGTTTCTTTTGATTGCCGATTTATGATTAGCCAATGTGTTCCTCCAAAAATATGAGTTGTTTGTTTAACGGAGGGTATTTTTAACACCACTTTAAATCCCAGTCAAGTTAAAACGAACTAATAATATAATGCGGTTGCCCGTATTTAGTGGCTTTACGAGGTTATTTTTATGTATTAAAAAAAAATAATACCTAATTAAATGATCTCGTTTGCACTAAAATCTGGAAATATATTGCTACAGTTAAACCGGTATGATAAATCTCATGCAATGTCTGAAAAACGTCGAATAACCAAAGCCACCGGATTGATGGGGGTCGCGACCGGATTGAGTCGCGTTGCCGGCCTGATTCGCGATATGCTTGTGGCCAACATCTTTGGTGCCGGTTTTGTAACCGACGCTTTTTTTATGGCATTTACCATTCCCAATTTACTTCGGCGCTTTTTTGCCGAAGGATCCTTGACGGCTGCTTTTGTACCGACCTTTTCAGACGTTTATCATAAACAGGGAGAAGAGGAGGCCAGGCGGGTCGCTTCAATCTGCTTTACGCTGCTTTTTCTTATTATGGTCGTCGTCACTGTTGTTGGCGTCTTCGCTTCACCCGTTATTGTCCGTTTGATCGGTTACGGTTTTGAAGATATCCCCGGTAAGCTGGCGTTAACCGATACTCTGAATCGGTTGATGTTCCCTTATATCTTCTTTGTTTCTTTACTGGCGCTTGTCACCGGCATTCTGAATGTTCGTGGCCATTATTTTCTGCCTTCTTTTTCGCCAGTGCTACTCAACCTGTCGATGATTGGTTGCGCTTATTTCCTTTCGCCACGGTTTGAAGAACCGATCCTGGCTCTTGCCGTTGGTGTGTTGCTCGGCGGGCTCTTGCAATTATTGTTGCAGTTCCCTCTGCTGCTCCGTTTTGGCTACTTTTTCAAGCCGTCCTTTTACTTCAACCATCCGGCCGTGCGTCAGATATCGCGATTAATGCTTCCAGGTATTGCCGGCGTTGCCATCTATCAGATCAATGTTGTCGTGACCCGACTATTGGCCTCTTTTCTACCGGAAGGGTCGGTCTCTTACCTCTACTATGGTCAGCGCCTGTTCGAGTTTCCGCAAGGAATTATCATCGCTTCTCTGGCTCAGGCGGTCTTGCCGGCCATGAGCCGGCAGATGGCTGAAGACGACCTTGATGGCTTTAAGGAGTCACTTCACTTCTCTTTTGAGCTGCTACTGCTGTTGATTTTGCCGGCGACCATCGGTTTGATGCTCTGTGCAGTGCCGGTCTATTCTGTGTTTTTTATGGGTGGAGAATTTGCATACAACGCTGTCAGTCAGTCTGGCATAGCTCTTATGGCGTATGCTCCGGGCCTGTTGTGTGTTGGCCTCAGCCGAGTTATTGTGCCCGCTTTCTATGCAATGAAAGACACGAAGACCCCCGTCTGGGTTTCCTTCTGGACCTTGGTTGCCAATGCCGGTCTTGGCCTGGTCCTGATGCAATACTGGGCACATGTCGGCCTGGCCGTTGCTCTGACCCTGGCCTCACTGTTTAATGCGGCCGTTTTACTCTGGTTGTTACGCAAGCGTATCGGTGTTTTACAGTTAGGGTTGCTGACACAGTCTTTGGCCAAAATTTTACCGGCGGTCGCCATCATGGCCTCGGTCGTCTGGGCTGTATTGCAGGCCGGTGACTGGGCGAATGGTTCATCGCGATTTGGTAATTTCCTGGTACTTGCCGCAGCGGTTTTTTCTGGTGGTATGGTTTACCTGGTCGTGTGTCGTGTGTTCGGAGTCAAAGCTTTGAATGAGATTGGTCGCATGTTGCGGAAGAAGAGGGCGAATTGAGATACGTCAGTGATATGGAATCGCCACAGGGCCGCATCAGGATCGTCGCTGATGAGGCAGCAATTATAGCCGTTGCCTTTCATCCGGAACGGAGCGCCAAACTTAAACAGCTTGGGTTGTCCGGAGAGGAACATTCAAACCCGCTTAGCCAGGTGGCTGCAAAGCAGATGGGTGAATATTTCGCGGGGGACCGCGATGAATTTGATCTGCCTGTAAAGTTCGTCAATATGACGCCCTTTGCTCAGTCTGTTTTGACTTGTCTGGCGAACGTTCCTTATGGTGAAATTATCTCTTATGGAACACTGGCGGCTCTGTGTGGGCGACCAAATGCGGCCAGAGCGGTCGGTCGGATTATGGCGGCTAACCCGGTACCGATTATTGTCCCTTGCCATCGTGTCGTCGGCAGCAGTGGGAAAATGACAGGCTATTCCGGCGGAGACGGCATTAAAACCAAGGAATGGTTACTCGCTTTTGAAAATGAGAACTGCATTACTTGAGCTGGTCGGTTTGTCTTAATGCTTCATAGAGGATGATGCCTGCTGCAGTTGAAAGGTTCAGGCTCCGTACAGACTTCTCTCTCACCGGAATACGGATCGCCTGTTCAGGGTTTTCATCAAGCATCTCTTCAGGCAGGCCATAGGTTTCCTTGCCGAAAACGAGAAAATCCCCCGGCTGGAAACTTTTATCTGTATAACTCCCCAGCGCTTTTTTTGATGTGTACCAGAATCGTCCGTTCGGAAACTCCGTTTTGAGTTCATCCAGGTTATCCCAACGCTTAAGATTGACAGAGGGCCAATAATCAAGGCCTGCTCGCTTGAGATGTTTGTCATCAAGTGAAAAGCCGAGTTTTCCGACCAGGTGGAGTATTGTCCCGGTGGCAGCGCAGAGGCGGGCAATATTGCCGGTGTTCGGCGGGATTTCCGGTTCGATCAGTACGATATGGAAAGGATTCTCTTCTCCGGGCATTATTGTTTCCAACGGGTATGCACCCAGAACCATTGGCTTGGTTCTTTTCGAATGGCTTTTTCAATAATATTGGTCAGAAGGGCCGTGTTGGCGGTGACATTTTCGTCGGTCACTTCGCCATCAAGAAAAATGGGTTCAGCGAGTTCGGCTTTATATTTGAAATCTTTGGTTCGGTAGATAAATATCGGTACAACAGGGATGTCCCGTTTCATAGCAATCTGGGTAATGATCGGTGTTGTCCAGGCCGGCCGCCCAAAAAACGGGACCTGAACCGCTTCACTTTTTCTGATGTGATGATCAATGAGAACAGCGACACAGTTTCCTTCAGTAAGGGTTTTGACGATCTGGCGAGCTCCCTTTTTAGCTTCAATAACCTGGCCACCAGTGTGCTCGCGCATTTTAACAACATAATCATTGATGTAAGGGTTTTTGGTCTTTTTTGCGACAAAAGCACAAGGAAAGCCGAGGACCGGAAGAAAGAATGTTCCAACCTCCCAGAAGCCGACATGCGCCGTTGCCAAAAGCACTCCCCGGTTCATGTCGCGGGCTTTTTTTAAATTCTCCAGACCGTCAAATGTGAAATATTTGTCGAGGTCTGATTCGTTGAACATATCAATGCGTATCATCTCGGCGACACTGATGCCCAGATGTCTGAAAGAACGACTGCAGAGGTCTTTGCAATCAGCTTTATTCATTTCCGGGAAAGATTGCTGAATGTTATGCATGGCCAGCTTTGTCCGTGCCGGAATAAGATACATGGCCAGTTGCCCGAGGGCTTCACCCAAACGTAATGCGGCCATCCGTGGAATTAACCGTAAGATTGTCGCAAAAAACCGGAAGATAAGGTATTCAACGATGTTTTGAAATTGTCTATTTCTCGCCATTCATCCATTCCATTTTCAGGTGTTGAAAACGGCAGAATTCTAGCATAAATCCGGACTTGCCGACAATAAAAAGGCGGGCCATCAAGGCCCGCCATAAAACCTGTTTTGTCAGATTCGATTACTGACTCGCTTTCAAAGCCTGATCGAGGTCGGCAATAATGTCGATCACATCTTCAATGCCGACAGAAACTCTGACATAGTCCGGACTGACGCCCGAGGCAATCTGTTCATCAGCTGAAAGTTGAGAATGGGTCGTGGTTGCCGGGTGGATAACAAGGGTTTTGGCGTCGCCAATATTGGCGAGGTGGCTCGCCAGTTCGACGTTGTCAATGAATTTTGCCCCGGCCTCGGCGCCACCCTTGATGCCGAATCCCAAAATGGCACCCTGGCCTTTCGGAAGGTATTTTTGCGCACGGTTATAATCGGGATGGCTCTTCAACCCCGGATAATTAACCCACTCGACACAGGGATGTGCTTCCAGGAATTCAGCCACTTTCTGTGCATTGCTACAGTGCTGTGGCATGCGTACATGGAGGGTCTCAAGGCCCTGTAGAATCTGAAATGCATTAAAAGGTGACAGGCATGGGCCCATGTCGCGCAAAAGAGTCAGACGCATTTTCAGGATATATGCGAGGGAACCAAGAGCCTCGTGGTAAACGAGACCGTGGTAACTCGGGTCTGGAGTCGTGAATTCCGAAAAGCGGCCGCTTGACCAGTCGAAATTGCCACTATCGACGACCGCGCCACCGATGCTTGTCCCGTGACCGCCGATAAACTTGGTCAGCGAGTAGACGACGATGTCGGCCCCATGGTCGATTGGCCGGAAGAGCAGGGGGGTTGTTGCTGTATTGTCAACAATAAATGGCAGACCATTGTCATGTGCCACTTTGGCGATAGCCTCAAAATCATCTACATTGTTTTTAGGATTACCGATCGACTCTGAGTAAACCGCGCGGGTGTTCTCATCAATCGCCTGGGCGATGTTTTGCGGGTCTGATGAATCGACGAATTTCACCTGGATACCCATGCGCGGCAGAGTGTGGCTGAACAGGTTGTAAGTCCCGCCATACAGGAAACTGGTGGAAATAATATTGTCGCCAGCTTTAGCCAGATTCAGGATCGCCAGGGTTACGGCAGCTGATCCGGAAGCAAGCGCCAGGGCGCCAACTCCGCCATCGAGATCAGCTAAACGCTTTTCCAGGACATCGGTTGTCGGGTTCATGATACGGGTGTATATGTTTCCCATCTCAGCTAAAGAGAATAGGTTAGCTGCATGCTCAGAAGAGTTAAAGGTGTAGGACGTCGTTTGGTAAATAGGTACAGCTCGTGAATTTGTTGCCGGATCAGGGACTTGCCCGGCATGTAATGCCTTGGTGCCTGGTTGGTATTGTTTCTCTTCTGCCATGGTGACCTCCTGTGTTGACTAGCATTCTTTATTCATGCTGTGTAGATTTATTTTTCTTTAT
>JBFFPW010000112.1:0-5540 GCA_041573815.1 Desulfuromonadales bacterium | reverse complement strand
GGTGGCGGGCTGTTCTGGACGTCCATGTTGGCGCTCGAAGTTCTACCGGGCTCCGGTTTCGGCACGGCTACCGCCGCTATCCCGCTGTCCGGCTATCTGACTCTTTGGGGGTTCTTCGGGCTGATTCCACTACAGGCCGGCATTCAGGTCAGCAAGGCCTGTCGTAACTACTACGGCCTCGGAGCACTCTT
The DNA here is from genome assembly GCA_041573815.1 of Desulfuromonadales bacterium. Taxonomy (GTDB): domain Bacteria; phylum Desulfobacterota; class Desulfuromonadia; order Desulfuromonadales; family UBA2294; genus BM707. The sequence continues at coordinate 5,349 of JBFFPW010000112.1, read as the reverse complement.
TCTGTTTTTGTTGGCGGCAGCACCATTCGCCCCAACAATGCTTCAATATCTCGCCTACGGTGTTGGACTTCTGACCGGATTTTTTGGCCTCTGGGCTGGGATACAGTATCTGGCCAGCAACCCGGCGACAGAGCTCAGTCTTGACAGAAAAAGAGCAAAAACGTAAGGTGCGTCAAACAATTACGGATGAGACGATGAAAGCAAACTTGAGTCGACAAATAACCCTCCTCGGGTTCGGAGCTATGGCCTTTTACGGGTCTCTGCTCGCATCCGGACAGGTTTCAATTGAAATCCTGCCCCAGTTTGCCGTATCGGCTATTTTCTTTCTCTTTTCCGGTAAAATCATGCGGCAGATGGCCAGCCAGATGCCGGTCAAAGAAAAAAAAGAGAAGCCGGAAGTTGATTGGGCCTTCCGTACGGCCATTCTCAACTGGGTTTCCGCCAGCGTGATTATTTCCGTCATGGTCATCATCCTGGCCAAACCGGCCGACATGACCTATGTCGATCTGTTGCAGTGGACCACGGGTGAAGATGATTTCTCGATCATGACCATGCCCTGACCGCACAGCCTTTAACCTTCCGGATGAACACCTATGGAAATCCGCCTGGCAACCGAAGCTGACTGGCCCCGCATTATCGAGATATACAATCAGGGGGTTGATGACGGCTACTGCACCGCCGACACAGAACACATCTCGCTTGAATCAAGAAAAGACTGGTTTACCACCCACCTAGACCAGCGCTACCCCCTTCTCGTCATGACCGATCAGAACAAGGTTGCCGGCTGGAGCAGCCTCAGCCCGTTTCGCCCCGGCCGCAAGGCACTGGCAAAAATGGTAGAGATCAGTTACTACCTTGACCGCGACTGTCGTGGTATCGGTTTGGGCAAAACCCTGATGGAAGAAACCATCGACTTCGCCCGTCAGCTCGGCCATCAGCACCTGTTTGCCATCCTGCTGGAAATCAACAACATCAGCGTCAAGCTCCTGGAAAAATATGGCTTTGCAAAATGGGGAGAAATGCCGGATGTTGCCGACTTCGGATCAAAACGGTCCGGACTGCTGATCTACGGCCGGAAGATCTGACCGGGATCGGCACAGTGCCCAGACATCAGACTTAACCGATGGAAGCCACCCTGTGCTCAGGGTGGTTTTTTATTTGCAGGTTTAATCTACTGACAATTCCAGATGAACATTATAATATCTCGGTGAATGAACGACAGTCCCAAGTTGGTTCATGTGAATATTTAGCGAAAATTTTTCTGCCTATTTTGTTGTTAAGCCCACGAATAATTATGCAAACAGAATGACCAACACCAAAGCAATTGAAATCTATGACAAACAAGATTAAATCCCTGCCCGATACCGAGGTGACATGTTTAAATTGCAAAGCCTGCTGTTGCCGTCTCGATGCCATGCTCTTTAACGATCCCCAGGTGCCTGAAGAATTTATTGAAAAAAATTCGCTGGGCGAGTGGAGCATGTTACGGCTGGAAGATGGCTGGTGTGCGGCCCTCGACCGAAAAACCATGATGTGTACGATCTACGAGATACGGCCATGGATTTGCCGGGAATTTGTGGAGGGAGAATCCGAGTGCCTTGAAGTGCGAGCCGACCATCTGTAGAGTCCACCAGACATAAACAAAAGAATCACCCCCTCCTTCCCTTACAAAAAAGACATCAAGCTGTCAACCTTTCCACCGGACTTCCGTCTCAAATAACAAACGATGCAAAAAGAGGTTCAATTCATGATTAAGCATGATGGGAAACAGGTTCGGATTGGCGGAAGCACTCTGGCGATCAGCGGCGACCGCAACCACGACTGGTTTATCGGCCATTCCCCGCATTACGAAGCGCTGGCCGCCGAGGGCCCATGGGAAGAGTGGGTGCGACTGGCCCAGGCGATTCTGGCCGAAAACGACAAAAGACAACTCTCCACCAAGCAGCCTCAGCGATAACTGTCCTCCCTCCGATTATCGGTTATCGCTTTTTTCTCCCCGTTTCCCCATCGGGGAGTTTTTTTTGCAAAAAAAACGCCCCGCCGAAGCGGGGCAAGCATCAAGTATCCAAAGGAACACGGATCCCTTATGGAGATGAATTTCGAGATTTGTATTATTCGGCACCAGCCTTTTGCAGAACCATATCCTCTTCTTCGACGGTATCGGTAACAACGGCTGGCTGTGCAACCTTGGCCGGGCGGAGAGAACTTGCCATCATCGCGCCGACCAGAAGCATAACTCCGGCGACGGCGAAAGAGAGGGTGAAGTCGCCGGTCTTGACCTTGAGGACTTCGGCAACCCGGACCAGGACAAAAGCGCCAACGCCCCAGGCGCTGAAAAGGATGCCGTAGTTCATGCCAAAGTGCGACATACCCCAGAGGTCCTTGGTGAAACTCGGAAACAGCGAAAGGTTGGTACCGTAGTTGAAGACCATGAAGGTAACGAGCAGAACGACAACAACCGGATTGCCTTCACCCTTCAGACCCGGGATGGCGGCAAACATCAGAGCCGCCTGAAACACCAGCATGATAATCAAGGTATTGGCACGACCGATCTTGTCGGAAACAACACCGGCAACCAGACGCCCGGCGGCATTGCCGACCGACATGATGACAACCACCAGAAAAGCCATCTCGCCCATGCTCGCCTTGGCCAGACCCTTGGCACTGCCGATAACCATCAGGCCGGCACCGGCGCCGACGAAAAAGCAGAGCCACAGAGTATAAAACGAGCTGGTCTTGAACAGCTGAGACGGCTTCAGGTCACCTGACGTATCAGGCTTGGCGGCAGGAGTATTACTGCTGGTATCAATCAGCTGCGGAACATAACCTTCCGGCGGGTTGGAAATAAACAGGGCGAACACACTGACCACGGCCATAAAAGCAAAACCGAAAAACATCATCGATTGCTGCAGACCGTAGGTGCCGAGCAGGTACTTGGCCAGCGGCGCAATATAAACCGAAGCCAGACCAAAACCGGAAACAACGATGCCGGCGATCAGGCCGGTCATCTTGGTCGGGAACCACTTGAGAGCCGGAGGTGTCGCAGCAGAATAGCCGAAGCCGATGCCGCCACCAGCCAATACGCCAAAGCCAAGGATCCAGGCCCAGTAGTTTGCACTCTGGGAAACCAGGATAAAACCGGCACCAACCATCAGGCCGCCAACAATACAGGTGACCTTCGGGCCAAACTTGTCCTGAACCTTGCCGGCAACAATCATCGCCACGGCAAAAACCAGGCAGGCAGTCGCATAAGGATCGTTTATCGATGACGGCTCCCAGTTAAAAGCACCGCCGCTGGCAACTGATTCAGAAATCGCCCCTTTGAAAATACTCCAGGTATAGAGTATGCCGAGTGCCAGGTTGATCCCGGTACCTGCCAGGGCAACGATCCATCCACGCAATAAAGAATTCTGTGTACTCATTTCTTCCTCCTTGGTCTGCAAATAAGATGTATTTAACTCTTGCATCATGGTCATTCGCAGCCGATAGCCGAGAGGCCATTTCCCCGTGATGTTGTTGACACGTGGTCTGTTTTTTCCCGAACGGCTGAATTGCATGAGCATCTCTCCAATTCATGATCGGCATCAAAATGATTGCCGAATACAAACATCTTTATTGGCAAGCTGCGTACCAGAATGAGAACAGCGTTCTGTTATCTCATTTGCCCAATGATTTCGGTATCTTAGTCAGATCCTGAAGGTGGATAGTGGCAACGATGAAAAAGGGTTTGTTTTGCACAAATGCAAATCAGAAGAACGATGGATAAGAGGAAAGAGCGCTAAAGCGGGAAAATTCCGGAGATTTGCAGTAATGCAAACAGCAACGTTCGCTTTTTGCATTACTGCAAAAAAAACGACGACCCTTACAGGCCGCCGCTTATGACTGATAAATTAAAATTTGCCGGTTGTGAAAAAACCGCTGACTGCCAGACGCAGACAATGAAAGTGGATAAACCTCAGGCCCTCGAAACAAAGCGCCCTTCACGAGTGTCGATCTTGACCTTCTCACCGGTTTCGAGATAGGCCGGCACCTGGATCGTTAGCCCGGTTTCAAGAGTCGCCTCTTTACTCTGGGCCTGAGCGGTTGCGTTTTTGATGACCGGCATCGTCTCAGCCACCACCAGCTCGACCGTCATCGGCGGCTCAATCGAAACAACCTGGCCTTCAAAGACCCCCATCACCACCTCAGAGCCATCGAGCAGGAAGCCCTTTACCGGCCCGAAAATATCATCGCCGAGTTCATACTGCTCGTAGCTTTCCATATCCATAAAGACGCCGTTTTCGCCATCAGCATAGAGAAACTGACCCTTGCGTTTTTCGAAATCGGCGGCATCGACCCGCTCTCCCCCCTTGAACGCCTTTTCCAAAACCTGGCTGGTCAACAGGTTACGATACTTGGTCTTGATCAGGGTAGAGCCACCACGAGCCGACGGCGACTGGCTGCTCAGTTCAAGAACCAGGCAGGGAGAGCCGTCAATCTGGATAACCTGACCACGTTTAAGATCATTTGAAGTCATATTTAAATCCTTTCGAATTATCTAGAAATGCCGGCGTAATTTAGCATGGAATGGGCCTCCGCCCAAGATTTTTCAGTGACTTTAAGCCAGAGTTTGTGTATAAGTGCTCTGTTTCAATCAATTAAGTGACTGATAAATTTTATCACGATACAAATGTTGGGAAGAATGCCTTCCTGTAAGGCTTCCGAGGGCTGAGGAGCGAAACGTACATCAGTACGTTGAGCGACGATGATGCAAAGGGTAACGCCGCCGGAAGACATTATCCCCAACATTCGAAGGAGAAAGAAATGTATAGCTGTTCCGACCTTAAAAAGGGCACCAAACTCCTGCTCGACGGCGAACCACATGTCATCGTGCAGTTTGACTTTACCAAGCCGGGAAAGGGCCAGGCCCTTTACAAGTGTAAACTGCGCAACATGCTGACCGGTTCACTGTTTGACCGGACCTACCGTTCCGGTGAATCGTTCGAGCCCGCCTCGCTGAGCGAACAGGAGATGCAGTACCTCTACCAGGATGAAACCGGATACGTGTTCATGGACCAGAAGAGCTACGAGCAGGTCACCCTGAGTGCAGACGTTCTCGGTGACGACAAATATTTCCTGGTCGACAACATGGAAGTCAAAGTTCTCATGTTCAGTGACCAGGGTATCGGCATTACCTTGCCGAACTTCGTCAACCTGCGTGTCAGTCAGACCGACCCATGGGTTAAGGGCGATACGGCAACTGGCAACAATAAGCCAGCCACCGTTGAAACAGGCTACACCCTGCAGGTCCCCGGTTTTGTCGAAGAGGGAACGCTGATTCAGATCGATACCCGGACCGGCGATTACGTC
>JBFFPW010000111.1:0-5541 GCA_041573815.1 Desulfuromonadales bacterium | reverse complement strand
GCATCTTCAACTTTCTCGGCCATGGCCAGCAGGTGCTTTTCCAGCTGCTGCTCTTTTTCCATGGCAAATTCCATGGCCTTGCGCTCGTCCATATTCGGCAGAGCGGCCTTTTCCAGGTCATTCAACCAGTCTGAGTCGGTTTCGAGTTGCATGAACTCGTCAAAGGTGCCGATATCGTCACCCTCATAAATCTTAAAGAAGGACTCGGCATGCTCACGCTCTTCACGTGCCAAAAGCTCAAAAGTTTTACGAGCTTCGTCATTTTTCATGTGGGTCGCGCAGCTGGTGTAAAAATCCATCGCGCTTTTTTCGGTCAGAATGGAACGTTTGATTGCATCAGTTGTAGAGCTCATTATTATTTCTCTCCTTTTATATATGCATTTAAAGACAGTCTTTGAAGCCTGCGTACTGTAAGCGAAATGCAATGGTTTTGTCAACACGAGGTCACGTTGAAAAGCAGTAAATAAAAAAAAATCGTAAACCTTTTTATTGTCGGGTCGTCTTACTTGCTAATAAACCTGAAACTTGAACCAGGGAGGATAGGATGTTTCATTTAAAGAGAGTGATGATTGTTGCTGGCTTAATAGCTGTTTTAGCTGTTCCTTCAATGGCCTGGAGCAAGCCGGGCAAAGGGGATCGAATACAGTACCGTGCAGAAAAACATGAGGCTCGTCACGATTATAGACAGGACCGTCGTGGTGATCGCCAAGATTATCGCCAGGAGAGAAGCTCAGATCGTCGGGATTTTATGGTTGAGAGGAGTGACGATCGCCAGGAGTGGCGTCATGAGAAAAGAGAGCTTAAAGGAGAGTTTCGCAATGCTGATAATAAGGCAGAGAGACAGGAAATCCGGCATGAGTATCGTGAAGAAAGACGAGATGCCAGGGAGGACCGCCGGGATGACAGAAAAGAGTATCGTAATGATAAAATTGACGACCGCCAGGAATTTCGAACTGAGCGACGCGAAGATATAAAGGACCTGTATAACTAATTAATTAAAAAAAATAAAATGCGAAAGGCCGCTATTGCGGCCTTTTTTGTTATACTTGCCGACATGAATAAGGACACAATAAAAATATTTTATGATGGCGACTGCCGGGTTTGTGATGCCGAAATGAGTCATTACATGAAGATCGCCCGAGATTCAGGGATTGAATATGTCAACATCAATGATCCTGATTTTGATTTTTCGCAATATCAAATAAGTCGGGATGATTTTATGGCAGAGTTGCATGTCTTGGATCAGACCGGTACGTTTCGCGTCGGTGTTGATGCTTTCCGTTTGATCTGGAGTAAGCTTCCGGGACTCCACTACCATGTTCTTGAAGTATTAACCGGCCTGCCAGGAATTAACCTGTTGTCGCGAATCGGCTATCGACTCTTTGCCCAAAACCGGCATCTTCTGCCAAAGAAGAGCACAAAAAAAGGGACGGCATGAACCGTCCCTTTTTAATTTATGGAGGCAGGTTAAAGACCTGCTCTTAAATTAATGCTTACTCTGCTGCGGGTGGAGTAAATGCTCGGGCCGCCAGTTCCTCGTCGAGGCGCAGCAGACCGTTGCCGTCATCACCAATCCGTTCCAGCTTTTTAACCAGCAGTCCGAAAGACGCTTCTTCCTCGACCTGCTCGGTGACGAACCATTGCAAAAAGATTTCTGAAGCGTGATCGCCTTCTTCTTTGGCGATGGTCATCAGCTTGCCGATACTGGCGGTGACAAATTTTTCGTGTTCGAGTGAATACTCGAGAACTTCCAGTGGTGATTTGTAATTATTTTTCGGGCCATCAATCGGCAGCAGGTTGGTGCGGGCGCCGACTTCGCAGAGGAAGTTGAAAAATTTCTCGCCGTGCGTCATCTCTTCGAGCGCCTGAATACGCATCCAGTTGGCAAAACCGGGGAGATCTTCTGATTCAAAATAACCGGCCATCGCCTGATACAGGTAGGCCGAGAAAAATTCATTCTTCATTTGCTCGTTCATTGCGTCTTGCATTTTTTGCGTCATCATAGATTTATAGTCCTCCTCGAAATTTAGTCGGTCGATAATAAATTAAGCATCGGTTGCTGACGTTTTTTGGTCAACCTTTATTGAGTGACGATCCCTATCAGATTTGAAATATATCATACCATTTTTCCAGTGCAAAGGTGGCGATGAAATGTTTCGTCTTTGGGTGACATATGCTAGTCTGTCGACCGGAGAAAATAATATGCATGTAAAAAGCGCAGAATATCTAACCAGTGCGGTCCAGCCAAGGGGTTATCCGGAAGTGAAGATGCCGGAGATTGCCTTTGCCGGTCGCAGTAATGTCGGCAAAAGCTCATTGATCAATGTTCTGGTCAATCGCAAAAATCTGGTGCGAACTTCATCGACTCCTGGTCGGACGCAGATGCTCAACTTCTTCAACATTAATGAAAAGTTTTTGTTGGTCGATTTGCCCGGTTATGGATTTGCCAAGGTTCCGAAGTCGGTTAAAAGAGGCTGGGGTCCGATGATCAAGACTTATCTGCAAGCACGGCGGAATCTCGCTGCGGTCGTTTTGCTGTTCGATATCCGGCGGACTCCTCACGGTGAAGATTTGCAACTGCTTGACTGGTTGGAGGAGCTTGATATCCCGACCATCCCGGTTGTCACCAAGTCAGACAAGGTCAATCGTAGCCAGCAGCAGAAGCACCTTAAAATCATCTCGGAAGCGACCGGTTTGCCGGTCGACGCCTTTACTCTGTTTTCGGCGCTGAAACGCCAGGGGATGGATGATGTCTGGGAGTTGATTGAGGCAACGCTGGAAAGCGCTGAAGAATAATCAGGCGCTCCACCGTTGTCGCGTTGACAGCGACTGCACGCCTTTGTTACAAAGGCACTACAATTGAATATGTAAAACGCTTTCAGGTGCCCGCCATCGATTTTGTTTAAAGGTGGGAGAATAGGGAAGAGGGTGAGAATCCCTCGCTGCCCCGCAACTGTAAGTGGCGATGAACGCCGGCAAACCACTGTTACCAACGGGAAGGGCCGGTCAGTAAGATGACCCACAAGCCAGGAGACCTGCCAGAAAGCTTTTCCATTGGACCATCGCGGGAGCGGTCCGGGTTTCTAAGATAGACTAGACCCGGACTCCCTGTGGAGTTCGGGTTTTTTTGTTTGAAGACAAAAACATTTTAGCCACCAAGGCACCAAGGACACCAAGAAGAGCTTCAAGGTAAAATCAAGTCTATGAATGAAATTTAATAGCTAAAATTTTTCAAGTTTTTACCAATAGATGAAAGTGATTTTCGACTCTCTTTTTTAAATCAAGCCTTCCTTGGTGCCCTTTGTGTCTTGGTGGCAAAGAGATTCTGAATTTAAACAGGAAATCGTCATGCAAAAAGGACTCGTTCATATCTACACCGGTAACGGCAAAGGTAAAACCACAGCCGCGACCGGCGTCATCGTCCGGGCTCTCGGTCAGGGGCAGAAGGTCCTTCTGGCACGGTTTCTCAAACCGGAAAAGCCGGAAACCGGGGAGATCAAACTGCTGAGCCAGCAACCGGGGATTACCATCCTCACGGCCGGTATCGGTATTATTGGCAAGATGCCGGAGAAGGATGTGGTCGTCAAAAGTGTTGAAGCAACGTTCGCTGAAGCGAAGCAGCTGATTGCATCAGGTGAATTTGACCTGGCGGTCTTCGATGAAATTAATAATTCGATGCACAATGGTTACATTGCCATGGACGAGATCGTCCGTCTGATTAAGGAGCGTCCTGAACAGATGAACCTGATTCTGACCGGTCGCAACGCACCGATAGAGATTCAGGAACTGGCTGATCTGGTCACCTCAATGGAAAAGATCAAACATCCCTACGATAAAGGTATCCCGGCTCGTAAAGGACTGGAGTTCTGATGGCTCGAATCGTTTACATCACCGGTGGTTGCCGCTCCGGAAAAAGCGCCTTTGCTCAGAAACAGGCGGAAAAGCATTCCGGTTCTCTTCTTTATGTCGCGACGGCTGAAGTCCGTGACGCTGAAATGGCTGACCGGGTTGACAAACATCAGATCGCCCGCGGTGAACGTTGGCAGTGCCTTGAAGAGCCGGTGGTTTTGTCGGAAAAAATACCCCCGGCGGTCGGCGACTGTTCGGCCGTGCTGATTGACTGCCTGACCCTTTGGTTAAGTAATCTGCTGGAGAAGTATGGTGAGGATGATGCGAAAATCCTTCAGGAAGCGGAATCGTTGATTGAATCGTTGTGTCACCTTGATACGACAATTTACATTGTCAGCAACGAAGTCGGTTCCGGCATTGTGCCGGAAAATTACCTGGCCCGCCGGTTCAGGGATCTGGCCGGGCTGCTGAATCAGACATTTGCGGAAGCGGCCGATGAGGCATGGCTGGTTGCTTCCGGTTTGCCACTTAAATTGAAATGAAAACTTTGAAGGAGCAACAGTAAGCGTATGAATCTGCATGAAGCACTTGAACACATCAAGCCAATCAACCAGGCCGCCGCCGATACAGCCCAGGCTCACATGGACCAGCAGACCAAACCGCAGGGATCACTTGGTCGCCTTGAAGAATTTGCCCGACGCTTTATTGCGATTACCGGTCGTGATGAGATCCGCAAGAAAGCAATTTTCACCTTTGCCGGCGATCATGGCATCACTGAAGAGGGTGTCAGTGCCTTCCCACGAGAAGTTACGCCGCAAATGGTTTATAATTTTGTCAACGGTGGTGCCGGAGTCAATGCCCTGGCCAGACATGCCGGTGCCGAACTGACCGTCGTTGATATGGGGGTTGATCATGACTTCGAGGAGCTGGAAGGTCTGATCATCAACAAGGTCGGTTATGGTACAGCCAATTTCGCCAAAGGTCCGGCGATGAGCCGCGATGATGCGGTTCGTTGTCTCGAGGCCGGTATTGCCCTGGCGGTTCAGTGTCGGGATGCAGGAATTGATCTGGCCGGGACCGGCGATATGGGGATTGGAAATACGACGCCCTCGGCTGCTATTGTTGCTACTTTCAGCCAGATGTCTGTTGCCGATGTGACTTATCGCGGAACCGGTATTGATGATGAGGCCCTCAAGCGCAAGGTCGCGGTGATTGAAAAGGGGCTTGAAGTCAACCAGCCAGACCCGGCCGATCCGATCGATGTTCTGGCCAAGGTCGGTGGATTTGAGATTGGCGGTATTGCCGGTCTGGTCCTCGGTTGTGCTGCTGTCGGCATTCCGGTTGTTGTCGATGGTTTTATTTCGACCGCCGGCGCCCTGATCGCTTCGGAACTGCACCCGCATGTCAAAGACTATATCTATGCTGCTCATAAATCAGTGGAGATTGGTCACATCCATATGCTGGAACGGATTGAACAGGAGCCGATGCTCGACTTGAAAATGCGTCTCGGTGAAGGGACCGGTGCGGCCCTGGCGATGACTCTGGTCGAGGCTGCGCTCAGAGGCTATCGTGAGATTGCGACTTTTTCCGAAGCGGGCGTCTCCGAGGCTGGGGATTGATAAAGACTATTTCATGCAAAATATGCAAATTGAATGAGAAGATCTGTTTAATTTTAACGGAGAGACGCCGAGG
>JBFFPW010000110.1:0-5597 GCA_041573815.1 Desulfuromonadales bacterium | reverse complement strand
CGCGAGAGGATTCATCAGCAATAGTGCCGGTGTTTAACTCAGTATAACTTTGGCCAAAAGAAAAGGGGCTACGCTATTGCGTAACCCCTTGAAACTTCTGGTGCCCAGGGACAGAATCGAACTGCCGACACGAGGATTTTCAGTCCTCTGCTCTACCGACTGAGCTACCTGGGCAAAATCGGAGTCCCGTTTATATCGAACCTGCCAATAGCTGTCAAGAAAATTGTTGTGTTCAATGGGGCCCTCTGCTAGAGTCACGAATCATCTTAAGGAGATGGCTCATGCACCGCTCGTTTTTCAGCTTCTGGTTTTCCTCTTTTGGGTTCGGTTTTTATTTTAAACCGTCTGCTCGGGGAAGATTGTTGCTGGATTAACGCTAACACAGTATCAGTCAATCAAACCACGGGCAGACTTCGCACTCCCCGTGGTTTTTCATTTTTGGATCGAAAATGACAGGCATTGGGGGTGTTCAGCCGACAGCCTGCTCAAAAGAATTAACGTGACGATCCAAAAGGGAGACAGCAAATGATTATTGTTATGCAGACCGGCGCCGGGAAAAAGGCCTTGGCCGACGTCAACAAAAGGATCAAGGAACTCGGTTATCAGCCACATGTCATCCACGGCACCACCCGGGATGTTGTCGGGGCCATCGGTGATGAGCGCGGTAAGGCGGTTCTCCAGTCGATTGAATCGATGCCGGGGGTTGAGAGCGTCGTGCCGATTCTCAAGCCGTACAAGCTGGCCAGCAAGGAAGTCCGTCCGGATCCCAGTATGGTTGAGATCGCTCCAGAGTTGGCGGTCGGCGGAGACCAGTTGATTGTAATGGCCGGCCCCTGTTCGGTTGAAAGTGAAGAGCAGATTCTCGAATCGGCGCATGCGGTCAAGTCAGCCGGAGCGACGGTTCTGCGTGGCGGCGCGTTCAAGCCGCGGACCAGCCCCTACTCCTTCCAGGGTATGGAAGAAGAGGGTCTCAAGCTGCTGGCGCTGGCTCGCGAGGAAACCGGCTTGCCGGTGGTCACCGAGGTGGTTAACCCCCGTGATGTTGAACTGGTTGCCAGGTACGCCGACATTATGCAGGTCGGTGCCCGCAACACACAAAACTTTGCCCTGTTGAAAATGTTGGGACAGCTCGACAAACCGATCCTGCTCAAGCGCGGCATGGCGACAACGATTCAGGAATTTCTGATGAGCGCCGAGTATATTCTCAGTGAAGGGAACCAGAAAGTTATCCTTTGTGAGCGTGGCATCCGGACCTTTGAGACGGCGACCCGCAACACTCTCGATATTTCTGCCGTACCGGTTTTGAAGGAGCAGACGCACCTGCCGGTCATTATCGACCCGTCGCATGCGACCGGCCACGCCAGCCTGGTGCCATCGATGTGTTACGCTTCGGTGGCGGCCGGTTGTGACGGCCTGATTGTCGAGGTGCACCCGCATCCGGAAGTCGCGACCAGCGACGGACCACAATCGTTGCGGCCTGAGGAGTTTGCGACGATGATGACAAAGTTGGCGGAATTTGCCAAAGTTGCTGGCAAGAAGCTTTAATTCAGCCCGGGTAAAAGGCAAATGGTTAAAGGCTTCAACCCTTTTCCCTTCTGTCTTTAACCTTTTACCTTGATTGGAAAGTTACCCATGTTTTTCGTGCCACTGAATCAAATAGAATCGGTCGAACTTGTCATCCATGCTTTGCGGGCTGCTGCCGGTCAGGCTGATTGCTCGGTTTGTCCGGTGCGAAAGGTCTGCACGCAGCAATGTCTGACCATCGCCGATGCGATTGAAAAAATGGCGAACAGCGGCATGCTGCTGGATATCGATCCTGACCTGGATGAGCCACCGCCGAAACCACCGAAAAACAGTCCATCGGCTAAGGGGTCCGGGGCTTTTCTCAAGGTTGTGAAATAGACTTTTTCTCCTGCTGCCAGAATCACCGGAGACAAGAACGAAAAAGAGTTGAACCGGTGCGGTCGTCATGTTAAGAAAGAGCGTTGTTTGCCGCGGTTTCATCAGTCTTTATATTTGAATTCAGATTACGTTTTCAGGAGGAGTTCCATGAACAGGGTTCTGACCTACAACGCGATATCAGTTAAGGGACTGGATAAGTTTTCCCGAGAGAAATATGAGGTAGCCAGCGAGCTTGGTCATCCCGATGCCATCATGTTGCGCAGTCATGTGTTGCAGCCGGAAGATATCGGTGAGTCGGTCAAGGCGATCGGCCGGGCCGGTGCCGGGGTCAATAATATCCCGGTCGAACATTGCACGGAGCATGGTGTTGTTGTCTTCAACGCTCCCGGCGCCAACGCCAACGCGGTTAAGGAGCTGGTTGTTGCCGCTCTGCTGCTGGCGACCCGGGATATCTTTGGCGGTATCGAATTTGTCAAGACCGAAGGGGCCGGCAAAAGTGGGGACGACCTGCACAAGATTGTCGAAGCCGGTAAAAAGAAATATGGCGGTAGTGAGCTGAAGGGCAAGGCCCTCGGTGTTGTCGGACTTGGTGCGATTGGTTCTCTGGTTGCTGAAACCGCTCTGGTCCTGGGGATGGACGTTTATGGCTACGATCCGGCCCTGTCAGTCGAAGCGGCCTGGCGCTTGTCAAGCAGTGTTCAGCGGGTTGAAAACATGCAGTCACTGCTGGGTAAATCTGACTTTGTCACATTGCATCTGCCGGTTCTGGAAGCGACCCGTAACCTGATCAACAAGGAATCGATCGACAGTTTCAAGCCGGGCGGTAAACTGCTTAATTTCTCCCGTGAAAAACTGGTCGATACCGATGCGATCATCTATGGCCTCGAGAGTGGCAAAATCAGTCAGTATTTTTCCGATTTTCCGATTCCGGAATTGATGGGTCGTGACGATGTTGTGCAGATTCCGCATCTCGGTGCGAGTACTGCCGAGGCCGAGGAAAACTGTGCCATCATGGTCGCCGATCAGCTGATCGACTTCCTCGAGAATGGCAATATAAAAAATTCGGTTAATTTCCCGAGTATTGCCCTTGACCGGACCGATGGCTACCGCATTGCTTTTTCCAACCGCAATGTCCCGAAGATGCTCAACTCGGTTCTGTCCGTTCTGGCCGATAGAGATATCAACGTCATTGACATGATCAACAAGAGTCGTGACGAGGTTGCCTACAATATCCTCGATATCGAGCAGGAGCCGACTGAGGAATTGCTCAGTGAGCTGGAAGCCATTGAAGGGGTTATCAACGTCCGTACCCTCTAGAAAAGGGCCGGATGCTGAATCATCGATAAGAATCAAGGAGACCAAATAATGTCAGATCAAGTTTTTAATTTCGGGGCAGGCCCCGCTATGCTGCCGATTCCGGTCATGGAGCGGATTCGTGACGAATTCCTCGATTTCCAGGGAATGGGCGTTTCGGTTGTTGAGATCAGTCACCGCGCCAAGCAGTTTGAGCAGGTCCTCCTCAAAGCCCAGGACAGTTTTCGCCAGCTGACCAACTTGCCGGATAACTACAAGATTCTGTTCGTTCATGGTGGCGCCCGCATGCAGTTTGCAGCCCTGCCGATGAACCTGGCGGCCCGGTCGGCCAGCCGCAAATGTCTCTATGTTGAGACCGGCAACTTTGCCAAACTGGCGAATAAGGATGCCAAGCCGTATGGCGATATCAAGGTCATCGCCAGCAGCGCCGACAGTAACTATGATCACATCCCAAGCATTACGCCGGAGATGATCGATCAGGACGCCGCCTACTTGCACCTCACCGGTAACAACACCCTGTACGGTTCCCGCTGGCAGGAGTTCCCGGATGCGGGTCAGGTGCCACTGGTTGTTGATCAGACATCGGGGATGCTCTCCCGGGTTCTCGACTACAGCAAGTTCGGTTGCGTTTATGCCGGCCTGCAGAAAAATCTCGGCCCGGCCGGAACCGCCCTCGTGATCATCCGCGAAGACCTGCTCGGTCAAGCCGATGCAACGACGCCGGTGCTGCTGAACTACGAACAGTGCGCCAAGGATAACTCGCTGACCAATACCGCCAATACCTTTGCCATTTACGTCACCGGTCTGGTGCTTGAGTGGCTGCAGGAGCAGGGCGGCGTTGCGGCGATTGAAAAGATCAACGAGCAGAAAGCACAGCTGCTCTACGACCTGATCGATGGCACCGACTACTATCGTGGTGTTATTAAGCCGGAATTCCGTGGCACCATGAATGTCAGTTTCAATCTGGCCAGTGAGGATCTTGAAGCCAAATTCCTGGCAGAAGCGGGCGCCCAGGGCCTCTATGCTCTCAAGGGGCATCGCAGTGTCGGTGGTATTCGCGCTTCGATTTACAACGCCATGCCGCTGGCCGGTGTTGAGAAGCTGGTTGCTTTCATGAAAGAGTTTGAGAAAAATAACGGCTAAGTTTTTGATTTGAGCCTGATTTTAAAGCCCTGCAGCGTGAACGTTGCGGGGCTTTTTTAATACCTTTTAAATATCGATGTTTTTATGTTGTATACTCCGTTGACAGAGGGCGGCTAAAGGCCTAGAATTGCCGGCTTAAAGATCAATATGGAAGCTAGAATTGCCACTAAGGCACGAAGACACAAAGAGAAGCTGGAAGTCTATTCTGGTTAACCAAAAACTTTTTTGATTTTCTTAGCGTCTTTGTGCCTTCGTGGCGAAATAAAATTTAGAGGTTTAACAATGAAAGTCATTATTACCGACGAAATATCCGAACAGGGTCTGAAACCAATCATCGATGACGACCGGATTCAGGTTGATGTCCGGCTCGGCTTGTCACGCGATGAGCTGCATAAGGCGATCGGCGAATACGACGCCATCATTACCCGCAGCGGGACCCAGGTTGATCGCGACCTTCTCGAACATGCGACCAATTTGAAAATCGTCGCCCGGGCCGGTGTTGGCATCGACAATGTTGATGTGCCGGCAGCCAGTGAAAAGGGGATCATTGTTGTTAACGCCCCGTTCGGCAATACCAACTCGGCGGCTGAGCATACCATGGCGATTTTGCTATCAATGTGTCGCAAGGTTCCGGAAGCCAACGCCAGTCTCAAGGCGGGTGAGTGGAAACGGGCCCCTTTTACCGGTTATGAACTGAAGGACAAGGTCATGGGCATCATCGGCCTCGGTAAGGTCGGCGGTCGGGTGGCACGACGTTCCCGGTCTTTTGAAATGGACGTGCTCGTCTATGATCCCTACATCAGTGAGAAGCGGGCTGAGGATTTCGGCACGCGTCTGGTCGAGCTTGATGAACTGATCTCCCAGGCCGATGTTATTTCAGTGCATACGCCGTTGAACGAAGAGACCACCGACCTGATAACTTCGGAGCATTTTGCCATGATGAAGGATGGGGTCATCATCGTCAACTGTGCCCGCGGCGGTATTATTAACGAGAAAGCGATGTTGGATGCGCTCGAATCGGGCAAAGTAGGCGCTTCGGCCTTTGATGTCTGGAGTGAAGAACCGCCACAGAATGAAACCCTGAAGAAGCTGATTGGTCATCCGAAAATGGTGGTGACGCCGCACCTCGGGGCCAACACCTTCGAAGCCCAGCAGAATGTTGCCGTCGATGTCAGCCGCGAGATTATTCACTACCTCGACGGCCAACCGGTGGAAAATGCCGTTAATATCCCGGCCTT
>JBFFPW010000109.1:0-5685 GCA_041573815.1 Desulfuromonadales bacterium | reverse complement strand
CACCCTGCGGAATCATGGCGGTGACCGTCTCTTTAAAGAAATCCAGACCGAACCAGACGGCACCGACAAAAACGACCATGTTAATCAGAAAGGGGATAATGACGTAGACCAACAGTCGCGGGTTGGCAATAAGGAAATGGCCAGCTTTAAAGGGGTATGAAAATCCGGCCGTAAAACCGAAAACATTTTTTGAATTCATAAGTCCTTCTTTGCAATAGGTAGTCTTCTGGAGTCAGTCTTTCAATAATAAGGTAAACGGATCTGATTGTCGACCTTGTCGCCGGTTGATCGCAGCTGAAAAAATTGTGCACTTCGGCACAACGCAACAAGATGTGCTATATTGAAGAGTAAAACAGTCAGGAAAGGGGTTTGATATGTATCGCCCAGGATTTGTTCTCATATTCACGCTGCTGACTTTTCTCTTTTTCACGACGTCCAGTGCCAGCAGCGCCAAGGATACAGACACCATTCGCGTCTATTCAGTTCTCGCCGGAGATTATATTGTGACAAAGAAAGTTGAAAAAACAGCCGAAGAGTGGAGCAAGATTCTCGCTCCCGATGTCTTTCATATTACCCGACAAAAAGGGACCGAGTCGGCTTTCTCGGGTAAATACTGGGATCACCATGAGCATGGAGTTTACACCTGTGCCGCCTGCGGTCAAGAGCTGTTTCATTCCGATACCAAGTATGAATCAGGGTCCGGATGGCCAAGCTATTATCAGCCGATTGCCCCGGAGAACGTCGGCACCGAAACCGACACTAGCTTTTTCATGGTCCGCACCGAGGTGCACTGCAGCCGCTGCGGTTCGCATCTCGGCCACGTGTTCTCTGATGGACCGAAACCGACCGGAGATCGCTATTGTATCAATTCAGCATCATTAGGATTTGAACCCATAAAAAAGGAGGACTGAGTCTCCAGTCCTCCTTTTAATATCCACGGGGATTGCGCCCTCATTCCGAAGGCAGCATAAACCGCATCTTGACATTCCCAATCTCAATCTGATCACCCGACTTGAGACTGGCCGCATCTTTGACTTCCTGGCTGTTCAGCTTAACTTTATTCTTTTTTTCTGGCGGAATCAGGCCATAACCGGAACGGTCGCGGGAGATAAAACAGCCTATTTTAGGCGCCAGCATCCCCTCAAGTTTGATTTCCGCCATCGAATCCTTGCCGACCAGCGTCAATTTATTTGTCAAATCATAACGTGACTGATCGGTATTGCCCGAGAGCACCTCAAGTTCGGCGACCGGACCCTCCGGTTCGGAAACGTGCGGCCCATCGTCATCGCCCATCAATTCGCGCTGTTTTTTGGTATCGAGAATCATTGTCTTATCCATCTGCAATTCTTCAATACCGACGTGGCCCTCAGAAACATTTTCATCGAGAAAGACAATCGAATGTTTACCGATGGTCATCACATCGTTGTCGACCAACGCCCACTTGCTGATTTTTCGATCATTGACGAAGGTTCCATTGGTACTGCCAAGATCTTCAACAAAGTAATGGCCCAGTTGACTGACGATATGGGCGTGGAAATTTGAGACCGCCAGATTGTCAATCTGAATATCATTCTTCAGATTCCGACCGATGGTAATCAACTCCTTGCTCGAATCTATAACCTTGAGTACGTCATCATTGAACTTCAATAATAATCGGGGCATTTATGACCTCCTGCCAAACAGACTTGTAATTTTTGTTTTTAGCGTTTCTTGATCAAAGAATATCAGCACAACGGTGATATTATCACGACCACCGTTACGATTTGCAAGCTCAACCAGCATACGACAACCCTCGCCGGGCTTTGACGCCGACAAAACAACCGACCGGATCACCTCTTCAGATAAAGAATCGGTCAGACCGTCGCTGCAAAGCAGAATACGATCCCCGTCAAACACCGGCATTGATCCGACACAAACCTCAACCTCTTCTTCAAGTCCGAGGCACCGGGTCAGAACAACCGCCAGATGACTTGATGAGTCTTGATCAGCCAATCCTTCCCGCTGTTGTTCAGCCAGAACCGTATGATCTTCACTGATTTGCGCTATCTGCTGGTCACGCACCAGGTAGGCTCTGGAATCACCAACATTGGCGAAACAGACAGTATCCGGCCGGCACCAGGCTGTGACCACTGTCGTCGACATCCCTTTCCAGGCCTGATGACTCGTAGCCGTTTCAATAAGACGGTTGTTCACCTCACGGACCGCCTGATCGAGAATATCACAATAGTCCGTACGCTCAGGAGTAGCAAGCCGGTCCAAAATTTCCGGCAACCGTTCGGCAACCAGCTGACTGGCGATCTCTCCGGCCGGTTGACCACCGACCCCATCGGCTACGACATAAAAGGACTGCTTGTCGTCGAGGAAAAGACTGTCTTCGTTACTCTGGCGGCATCGACCGATATCGGTCAAACCATCTGCCCGTATCTGCATGAGTTAACCTGTCTTTGCGATGCACTTCCTTAAGGCATCAGCAACTTCGGTTGCATTGCGGTAACGGTCCCTGATTTCCTTCTTCAATAATTTTCGAACAATGGTGTAGCAACTTTCAGGAAGCCCCGGTTTTACTTTTTTAAGAGGGCTGTATTTTACATTGGCAATATTGTGCATCAGAGCGCCGAGGCTGTCGCCAACAAACGGCTTCTGCCCGGAGAGGAGCTCATAACAGACAACACCGAGAGAGAAGAGATCTGAGGCACCCTTGACCCGGTCACCAGACACCTGTTCCGGCGACATGTAACTCGGCGTGCCAAGAATAGTTCCGGTCTGCGTTTGTGAAGAGTTGATAACCCGGGCAATACCGAAATCGGTCACCTTGATCTTGCCATTTTTCAACAACATGAGGTTGGACGGTTTGATATCGCGATGAACGACATCATTTTTATGGGCGTAGGCCAGGGCATCGGCAACATCGGCAGCAATTTGCAAAACATCGGCGAAGGGGAGAAGTTTTTTGCTGTTGCAATGGGCCGAAAGGTCCTTGCCATCGAGAAACTCCATCGCCATGTAAGCCAGATCATGTTCTTCACCAGCGTCGTAGATGGTGACGATATGCGGGTGATTGAGACGGCCGGCAGCTTCGGCTTCGCGGAAAAAGCGTTCCTTGACTTCCTTGATCTGGTCCGGTTCGACATCATGCAGGTTCAGGGTTTTGATCGCCACTTCCCGGTTAATTTTCGGATCGCGACCGAGGTAAACCGTCCCCATCGCCCCCTGCCCCAATTCTCTGATAACTTCATAACGACCGAGAGTTGGCGTTGTCGCTCCCTTGCCGATAATCATCGTACCGTCCTTGGCGCCATTGCCACCGAGAACAACTGACTTCTCCATTTCCCTTAATTCGGCAACCTTCTTTTTTGCATCCTTGAACTTCCCACCCTTGAGCAGATGGCTATAGACAGCAATCGCCTTATTGAACATCCGTTTCCGTTCAAAATCGAGGCCAAGATTGTAGAGAATTTCCTTAACCGACTTGTCACTGACCGGACACTCTCTGAATTTATCGAATGCCATATCGAGCATTCCCTGGGATTGGAATGACAGCCCGAGCATTTTCAGATCATCGAACTTCATCCCTCCCCGGGTAAGATAGCGTTGCAGGGTCAACAGCATCAGACCGACAACAACCACGATCAGGTGTGGGGCAAGTTGAAACCACATCCCTTTAAGTATAAGGAGAGCGGCGACAACGCCGATCCAACTTGCCAGAAAAAGAGACTGCAGCAACGCCCCCAGTCCAGGCTGCAGACGCGGCAGGACCAGAACCAGAAACACACCGAGATAAACAAGCACTGCAGCCTCCAGCAGAAAAGCCCAGAAGGGCCTGACAATCTGAGTGCCGGTTAGCAAGTCAGCAACAACAGCAGCAGCAGAGATGACCGGGGGTGGTTCGGGTACAGAGATAATGCCGCCAGAGGTTACTGGCGTCGTCGTCAAGCCGATCAAAACAACTTTCCCACTGAAGGCATCAGCAGGGTGGTTGCCGTTGATCACATCGAAGAATGAGAACGTGGGCACCGCCTTTTCAGTGACAGGATTGGTTAAAACCTCAAAGTCCTCACCGGTGGCAAGAGACTTGTTATTGACGAACAGGTCCTGTTGCTCAAGCTTCAGATACGGGTTCTTTCCATCTTCGCCGATTCCGGCAAGTTGCAGAACCAGCGCCGGAAAGAGTTTACCATCGAACTGTTTAAGCAGGGAAATAGTGCGCGGGCGGCGCAGGTCGCCGGAAAAGCTGATATGGCCCTGCAGGGGAGCGTTCTCCGCCAAGGACTTGAAACTCGGTATCAGCTCGTAGGCCTTCTGCGTCCGACACCAATCCCTGAAGGGGTTATGCAGGGAGGCAAAACTTGTTTGCCAGCTTTTCTCCGGGTCAGTCCAGTTCAAATGCGGCGGCAAGGAGTCTGCCTTTTTTACCTTGTGGGAAGAACTGTCGAGAATAAGATAGGGAACAACAAAACGACTTGGCGATTGCAACGACTTAATTAATTGACGATCCCCGTCGATCGATGCCTCCATCTCAACCAGAGAGCTGCCGACCAGGGTCTTTTTCTTGTCAAGATTCAACTTGCGCCGTAAAGATCGGAGTCCGGCAAGAGCAGGGTTCCACTCCTCACCCTGCAATAGCAGATGTAAGCCGATGGCTTTTGCCTGATGTTCTGACACACGGCCGATAACTTCAGCCAGGTAGGTGCGTGGCCAGGGCCAGCTGCCAACCTTGGCGATGCTCTCAGCATCAATGGCGACAACAGCAACCCTGTCACTCGTGCCTTCTGAACGTAATTTGACCAGTTGATCGAAAATAGCATTGTCGAGTGTCGCCAGCGGCGGTGCACCCAACAGCAAACCGGCCAGAATTACCACAATCAGCAAAATCCGGAGAGCCGATCCGACCAGAAACCATTTCAGAAATCTCTTCATCAGAAATCAACCACAAGAAAGTCATTAAACAGAGAAATTAATTGAAAAACTATAACACAGGCCTTTGATTAACATGAAGGAAATCGTACTGTTAGCTTGCAGAAACAAGAGTTAAGATATATGATAACCGTGTTTTCACATCTTGTTCAAACTTGGGGGGAAGAGGATGAAAAAGCTCACCAAACGCATTCCGTTACCATCCTGCACAGTCGACAAACGGCTGATCACCCAGCTTGAAACTTATTTCAACACCCGCATCCCTGCCCTGCTGAAAAAAGACTTAACCCAGATGATGAGTCTTTACGACCTGAAAAACCCGGCGTCGTTGCGGACTTACAGTCTGACAATTGTCGAGGGAAAAGAGACAACACAGCTCGAATCGATCAAGCAGTACAAAGAGGAAAATTTCGATCCGAAGATCCGAGCGATAAAAATGCATCTCAAAGTTGGACGCCCCGAAGCGATTGACCTGCAAGTTGTTTTCAGCCGCTTTGCCGCCCCTTATATCGAAATCTCCACCGTCAGTGAAAGCGTCAAAAAATCGATCAGCCGCATCGGTGAACAGATCCAGAGCATCTTCGAATCATGGTCAAATAAAAACCACATCGTTTCAACCAGCTGGTTCCGCTCCATTCTGGTGTTGGCACCGATAGCCCTGGTCACCGGCAGCGGAATCTGGCTTGGTGCTGACCCGTTCTTCCTTGGCGCTTCTCTCGGCTGGGTCCTGATTTTCAGCGCCCTGCTCGCTTTCAATCTCTACCGGCTATT
>JBFFPW010000108.1:0-5703 GCA_041573815.1 Desulfuromonadales bacterium | reverse complement strand
ATCCTGCTTGCTTACAGCAAAATGCATCTTTATCAAATTCTGCTCGACAGCGATATTCCCGATGCCGAAATCGCCAACGATTTTCTGCATTCCTATTTCCCGGATGCTATCAGGGCACAATTCGAAGCCGAACTGTCGCAACACCCATTGGCCAGGGAAGTGATCGCTACGGTGGTGACCAATCGCATTGCCGATCATGCGGGTTGCAGTTTAATTATGAATCTGACCGAACGGTTGGGGACCGATCCTGACAAGGTTGCCCATGTTTACTTGTTGCTCGATGCCGCTCTCGGCGCTGAAGCGTTACGTGAGGCTGTCTTTGCTCTCGATAATCGAATGCCGGCGGTCCAGCAGCATGAATTGCTGCTGCGTCTGGAGAATTGTCTGGCAACTTTAACCGAAGGCATCCTCGACACCGAACAGATTCCGGCGCTTAATCATCGGTCGATTGCTCACTACAAGGAGGAAATCAGCCGATTTGTCGGTTCATTGTCTTCGGTTTTGCCGGATGAGATTTGCCAGGTCATGACGGATGAGATGAATATCCATGTTGATCTCGGTATGGCAGAGGATGTGGCTCGGCAATTCTCTTCATTGCCGGCCTTGAATGACTTCCTGCCGATTGTGCAGTTGGTCGAAAAGAGTGGAAAAGATTTGTTCTCGGTCTTCACGACCTATCAAGATGTCAGGAAGTATCTGCAGTATGATGAACTGAAGGAACTCCTGGCGCATACACAGATATCAGGTCGTTGGGACAAACTGGCGCAGCGGGCTGTTGAAAAACAGTTCAATGAAGTTCTGTTCAAATTGACATATTTGGTCTGTGTTGAGTCCGATTGCAACAGCAATACCTTCTTTTCAAAGCACCGCACAAAAATGCAAAAATGGCAGAGCTTAACCAGGGAATTAAAAGTAACACCGCCGGTGAACCTGCATCCGTTTACGGTAATGATCGAACTGATAGAAACAGTCGCCGCTGAGTGAGGTCTCTTTTCAGTTTTTTGATTTTTTGGAGTTGATATGAAAAAAGAACTGTTGGGGCCTTGTGTCACTTTCTTCCCGCAACCGACCACCCTGGTGTCAACGCTGTCATCAGAAGCAGAGCTCAATATCATGACCGCCTCCTGGGCCGGTATCGTCAGCAAAACACCGCCGACCATGGCCGTCTCCATGCATCATGGCCGCAAGAGTTACGAAAACATCAAGGCGACTGGCGAATTTGTTGTCAATATGGTACCGGCGTCGCTGGCAGTCGAAGCTGATTACTGCGGTATCCGTTCAGGGAGGGAACATGACAAGCTGGCAGCTGCCGGTCTGCACACGGAAAAAGCTTCCATTGTTAAAGTCCCGCTGATTGCGGAATCGCCGCTGTCGGTTGAGTGTAAGTTAACCGTCGAGCTTCCTCTCGGCGATTATCGTTTGTTGCTCGGAGAAATTGTCGAAGTTCATGCTGTGGCAGGTGCGGTTGGCCAACAGGGCGAAATGGACGTCGCGGCATTCGATCCTCTGGTTTATCTCGGTGGTATCCGCCAATACTGGTCGTTGGGCGAGAAGAAGGCTGATGCCTATAAGGATGGGTTATCGTTGGATAAATCGTCCTAGAATTGTCTGGACAGCCCCTGAGCCCTATGTTATAGAAATGTACGCTTTTTGAAGGAATTTTCCGAGGCCCGTAACATGGTGCGGAGCCGTATTCGGAGATGCCGGACAACCACATACCGCCTGGATCCACGGACTGGGACGGAAGGCAATAGCAAAATAAAAGCAGAGCTTTGTTGGTCTGTTGTGTGATATTTGCGCCTTTCGGGTCCCGACCTGGAGGGCGTTGTTGTTTTTGGTCCGCAGGGAAAGTGGAGAAAGTCAAAAACACTTTAACGCAGAGACGCGCCAAAAGTAGGCGCCCTGAGGCGGAGACGCAGAGGAGGCAAAGGCTTTTTGGTTTTAAACCCGAAACAGTTTTAGGCTCTAGGTTTTCTCTGCGGCGTAGCCTGCGCCTCCGCGTTAATAAAAGCTTTTGACTTTAACTTAGCGATCTCCGCGGACTCCGCGTGATAAAGATTTTACGATTCTCAAAGTCGGTTTAGGTGTAAACGTGAATAAAAGAAAATCGCTACTCGATATTCGACAAATGAAACAGGATGGCGAGAAAATCGCCGTTTTGACCGCCTACGATTACCCGTTTGCCCGTCTGATGGATGGCGAGGGGATCGATGTCATCCTGGTTGGTGATTCTGCCGGGTCAGTCGTTGCCGGTTATGACACAACCCTGCCGGTGACCATGGATGAGATGATCTATCACACCAGGGCCGTGGTGCGTGGCAGTGAGCAGGCGATGATTGTTGCCGATATGCCTTTTCTGTCTTATCAGACCGATTTGCGCGATGCCCGACTGAACGCCGGGCGCTTCATCAAGGAAGCTGGAGCCAACGCCGTCAAGCTTGAAGGTGGCGAGAATGCAGCAGCGGCCATCCGCGCTATTGTCGGTATGGATGTGCCGGTCATGGCGCATATCGGATTGACGCCGCAATCCGTGCACCGCATGGGTGGTTACAAGGTTCAGGGTCGTGAGGAAGCGCAGGCCTGCCAACTGATGGCCGACGCCAGGGCGGTTGAAGAGGCAGGTGCTTTCGCCGTTGTTCTTGAAGGGATCCCGGCACCGCTGGCCAAAGAGATTACGGCGGCGCTGTCAATTCCGACCATCGGTATCGGTGCCGGTGTCCATTGTGACGGTCAAGTGTTGGTCATTCACGACATTCTCGGATTGTGTGAGAAGTATTCACCAAAATTTGTCAAAAAGTACGCTGATGTTTCCGGCACCATCCGCCAGGGGATCAACAGCTATATCAAAGAAGTCAAAGAGGGTGAGTTCCCGACAGATGAACACAGCTTTAAGTAATATTTCTCCGGTCGTTATCCACGACACCGCGGAAATGCAGCAACACTGTCTCGATCTGCGTCGGGCCGGCAAGCGGATCAGCTTCGTGCCGACCATGGGCTTTCTCCATGAGGGGCATCTCTCCCTGCTGCATGCAGGGCGTAAACGGGGTGATGTCCTGGTACTGTCGATTTTCGTCAATCCCACCCAGTTCGGTCCGAATGAGGACCTCGATTCCTATCCGCGTGACTTGACACGTGATCTTGAACTGGCGGCGGCCGCCGGTACCGACCTGGTCTATGCGCCGTTGCCGCAGGATGTTTATCCCGACGGATACGCAACCTATGTCAATGTTGAAGGGTTGACCGAAACACTATGTGGCGCCAGTCGACCAAATCACTTCCGCGGTGTCACCACCGTTGTTAATAAGCTGTTCAATATTGTTCAGCCTGACGTCGCTCTGTTCGGTGAGAAGGATTTCCAGCAGTTGGCGGTTATTCGCCGGATGACTCGCGATCTGAATATGCCGGTCGAAATTATCGGCCTGCCGATTGTCCGTGAAGCTGATGGTCTGGCCATGAGCTCGCGCAACGTCTATCTCACCGACAATCAGCGGCAACAGGCGCTGACCCTGTCAGCAGCGATTGCCAAAGCTCGGCAGATGGTGGCCGCCGGTGAGAAGAGCTGTGTGAAGATCCTGGCGATGATACAGGAGCTTATTGAGCAACAGTCGGAAGCGCGGATCGATTATCTGCAGATTTGTCACCAGTCGACCCTGATTGACCAGCAGGAAGTCGATGCCGATTCCGTTCTGCTGCTAGCTGTTTTTGTTGGTAAAACCCGACTGATCGATAACAGTTTTCTTCTTGCCTGATTGATAACCGGCAAATAATGACCCCATTAAAACAAAAAGAGAGTGCCCGCGCCAACCTCGAGAATCTTTATCGGATTTTCACCGTCCCGGAGGCGCCCGACTCGACCCTCGGCTCTATTGATCAGGCTATTTCCGACAACGTTGCCGATTTTCTGCAGACTCACATCGTTGCCCTTGAACGCCAATTGGAAGAGATCGAAAGCGATTTCTCCAACTCGGTCATTCCGGAAGAACCGACCTACGTTTCTGAATACACCGAATTTGTTAAAGAGAAGCTGGTGGCCCAGTCGGTTCATACCGCTGCTCCCGGTTTCATTGGCCATATGACCTCAGCGTTGCCGTATTTCATGCTGCCACTATCACGCATCATGACGGCCCTCAACCAGAACCTGGTCAAGGTCGAGACCTCAAAGGCTTTTACACCGATGGAGCGCCAGGTGCTGGCCATGCTGCATCGGCTGGTCTTTAATGGCGATGAAGCGTTTTACCAGAAATGGATTCACGAAAGTCGTCATGCCCTCGGTGCCTTCTGTTCCGGTGGTACCATCGCCAATGTCACCGCCCTCTGGGTCGCCCGTAATCGTCTGTTTGCTCCGAGTGAGGATTTTCATGGCATCGCCCAGGAGGGGTTGGCCCGTTCCCTTGAATATCTCGGCTGCAAGGGGCTGGCGGTTCTGGTTTCGCGCCGCGGCCATTACTCGCTCGGCAAGGCCGTCGATTTGCTCGGCATCGGTCGCGACAATCTGGTGATGATCGATACCGATGCTGACAACCGGCTTGATATGAATCATCTGCGGCAGGAGTGCAAGCGGCTGCAGGCCGAAAATATCCGGCCGTTGGCGATCGTCGGCATTGCCGGCACCACCGAAACCGGTAATGTTGATCCGCTCGAAGAGATGGCCGATTATGCCTGGGAGATCGGTTGTCATTTCCATGTCGATGCGGCCTGGGGTGGCCCGACGCTTTTCTCTAATAAGCATCGTCACCTCATGCAAGGGATTGAACAGGCCGATTCGGTGACTCTCGATGCCCATAAGCAGCTTTACGTGCCGATGGGGGCCGGGATGGTTGTTTTCAAGGATCCGACAGCTCTTTCGGCGATTGAACACCACGCAGCTTATATTCTCCGTGAGGGATCGAAAGATCTCGGTAGTCATACGCTTGAAGGCTCCCGCCCCGGCAAGTCAATGCTGGTGCATGCCGGTCTGTCGATTATCGGTCGCAAAGGCTATGAACTTTTGATCGATATGGGGATTGAGCGGGCGCGTAATTTTGCTGCCATGATCAGGGCACATGACGACTTTGCTTTAACCAGTGAGCCGGAACTCAATATTCTGACCTACCGTTATTGCCCGGCGCCGGTTCAGGCAGCGTTGACAAAGGCCACGCCTGAGCAACGCTGTCGCATCAATACTCTGCTCGACCAGGTCAATCGCCTGATTCAGAAGGCCCAGCGTGAATACGGCAAAAGCTTTGTCTCGCGAACCCGTCTGCGGGTGCCACCGACCAGCGAGAAGATGGTGACCGTTATGCGGGTGGTGCTGGCGAATCCGCTGACCACCGACGAAATCCTCGCGGCGGTTCTCGAAGAGCAGACCGAGATCGTTCTGCATCCGGAAACCCAGGCGATGATGGATGAAATTCTGGCTATCTGCGCCGAGATTGGTTCGGCTCCGACAACTGTAAGTCAAGGGTTTTAACGGAGAGACGCAGGCTGCGCCGCAGAGAGAACCAAAATCAACAACAAAAAGCTCTGGGTTTAAGATCTTAACCCGTAATCTTTGTTTTTTCGCTCTTGATGTTCTCTGCGTCTCCGCCTCAAGGCGCCTACTTTTGGTGCGTCTCTGCGTTAAAATAGCATTTGAAGTTAAGGTTAAATTATGAATCAGGAAACACTCTATACCGCCGATATCGTCGTACCGATCACCGCTGCGCCGGTGGCCGCCGGTGCGCT
>JBFFPW010000107.1:0-5720 GCA_041573815.1 Desulfuromonadales bacterium | reverse complement strand
GGGGAAATATCGAGGCCAGAGGCAATATCAATTGCCGCCGCAGTTGATGCTCCACCTTGCCGATTGTGCCATTTTTTTGTTTTTATCGGTTCCAATTGATTCCACTGGCTGGATCGGCCTCCGTACGGAGCGGGCTGAACTTGACTTTTCCGAGATAAGACTCGAACTGACCGTCAAAAAAACCGGATTGAATCACATCCGCATCAACCGTCCCCCAATAATTACGAAACATCGAAACATCCTCGGGGACTTCTTCTCCCAGAACAACATTTCTTTCGTTGGCGAGAATGCTGTTATTCTCAATCAGGTAATTACGGGGATGCGAGGTGATAAAAAACCCTTTACCGTTGCCGGTAATATCATTTTTACAGATAACCGGCTGTCCAAAATGGAAGCGGATACCGGTACCGTTATTGCGTATCAGATTATTCTCTATCAGGATCTGACTGGTGTGGAAGCGGATTGCTACGAGGTTTGACTCGAAGAGCGATTGCTCGATGTAAACGCGCGAATCCTGACTGTGAACTGCGCTATCGGCTTGACGAAAAATTGTGTAGGCAAACGAGGAATCGAAACTCTCAACGATATTGACCCCCCCCCAGCTACCGGGTGGAGCCGATTCATCGACATATCGAAAGACGATCGGGTTTTGCGCCTCTCCCTCGGCAATCACTTTGCCAAGAACGATCAGTTCACTGCCAAGAAAGTATGGATGTTCACTGAAGCGGTCATTGTCCTTTGCCGGGTGAAAAACAACTTCCGTACCGGGCAGGATCGTCAGTTGACTCCCCTCCGCCAGAACAACATCACCATGAATATTGACAATGCCGGACCAGACAATAGCCCCAGACAGGTCGCCACTGACATGACGCTGCGCATGCCGTGACATGGCGCAACCGCTGAGCACAAAAGCCAGCATCAATATGTAAAAAATATTTTTCTGCAGAAGTCTGTCCATACAAAAAAAAGGCCGACCGGGAAACCCGATCGGCCAGAGATTACTTGATGCCGGTTTGCGGCTGATGGGTTTTCATAAATTCGATTTCGCTCCGGACCTGATCAGCAGACTGCCCGGGCGGAGTGATTGCCAAAAACCTCTCCCAGGCCTTGATCGCATTGCCATAATCGTTCAGGTCATAGCGATAAACAATCCCGAGATTATACAGGCTTTGTACATGCAGAGAATTTAATTGATTCGCTTTTTCAAAGTTTTGCACGGCCCGATCGTACCAGCCGAGTTTGCGAAACATGACGCCCTGGTCCGTCAGAACATTCGGGTCGTTACCGTCCAGTTCAAGCGCCTTGTCATAAGCTTCGACCGCCTGGACAAACTGGTTGGAGTCAAAGTAGTTATGGCCAAGCTGTACCCAGGCATTACGATTCTGCGGCTCTTTTTCAACCACACCTTTAAGCATTTTGATGTTCTGATCGTAATTGGCAACCGATGCCGCCGGTGGCGGACTCGATGTATTGCTCTTTGGAGAATCACTTCCCTTGTTACCGACGATAATACCGACCAGAAGTCCAACGATCAGGGCGACGACGAGAAATAAAAGATTCTCTTTTTTCATACAGGCCTCCCGGCAGCTTTTTTAGCCGCCTTAACGTCTTCCCAGTATATCAACAACGGGCTGGCAACGAAAATAGACGAATAAGTACCGACCAGAACACCGATCAACAAGGCGAAAGCAAAATTATGGATAACGCCGCCGCCAAAAATAAACAGGGCCAGTACAACCAGCAAGGTCGTGCCGGAAGTCAGAATTGTTCTGGAAAGGGTTTCGTTAATACTGCGATTGATAATAAATCCGAAGCTTTCCTTGTTCAACTTGCCCATATTCTCGCGAATACGATCATAAACTATGATCGTATCGTTGAGGGAATAACCGATAATCGCCAGAAAAGCTGCAATAATCGGCAGATCAATCTCCTTACCGAACAGAGAGAACGCCCCCAGAGTTATACAGACATCATGAATCAAGGCAATAATCGCCCCGACAGCAAAACGGAATTCAAACCGCCAGGTAATGTAAAACAGGATACCGATCATCGCATAAACAATGGCCAGAAAACCTTTCTCACGCAGATCAGATCCGACTTTCGGGCCGACCATCTCGGACCGACGCAGTTCAACCTGCTCGGCACCGTATTTGGCTGACAACGCCTGCTTGATCTTAAGATTCATCCCTTCCAGTTCGGAACTGGACGTCGCAGCACGAATCAGAAATTCGTTCGCTTCGTCACCAAACGTCTGGACGACGAGGCCACCGAGATTCAGATCTTTAAGTGCTTCTTTCATTTCGACCGGACCGGTATCCTGGGCGATTTTGACCTGAACCAGCGTACCGCCGGCAAAGTCAATGCCGTAGCTTGGGCCACCCTGAACAATCAGGGACGCGGCGCCAACAACCAGGATGACAATCGACAGGAGGAGTGCCAGCTTTCTTTTGCCGACAAAATCGATGTTAATATCAGGTTTAATCAGTTGCATCGTTTACCCTCCTATATACTCAACTTCTTGACCTGACCGCGGGCCAGGAAGAAATCAAAAATGAGTCTTGATACGAAAATAGCCGTGAACAGTGAGGCGAGAATACCGATCGACAAGGTCACGGCAAAACCCTGAACCGGGCCGGTACCGAACTGAAACAGGACAATCGCTGCTATCAGAGTCGTGATATTGGCATCGATAATCGTCAGAAAGGCCTTGGCATATCCAGATTCAACGGCGACCTGCGGCGGACGACCGGTCCGCAATTCTTCGCGAATCCGCTCAAAGATCAGAACATTGGCATCAACCGCCATACCGACCGTCAGCACGATACCGGCAATACCCGGCAGAGTCAGGGTTGCCTTGAACAGAGACAGCATCGCCATAATAAAGACAAGGTTAAGAACCAGGGCAATATTGGCCACCAGCCCGGACAGGCGGTAATAGACCAGCATCGCCAACACAACCAGCAGAGCCCCGATCATGATCGACAGCTTGCCCTTGTTGATGGAATCAAGACCCAAAGAGGGTCCGACTGTCCGGTTTTCAAGTATATTAACCGGCGCCGGCAACGATCCGGCCCTGAGGATAATCGCCAGATCGGTTGCTTCCTGCTCACTGAAGCGTCCGCTGATTTGGGCCGACCCCCCTGATATCCGTTCACGAATAACCGGAGCCGAGTAAACCGAATCATCAAGAACAATCGCCATACGACGACCGACACTGGCCGCGGTAATCTGCTCAAAACGCTTGGCACCAATGGCATTAAAATCAATGGTCACATAAGGCTCGTTAAAGCGGGTATCAATTCTGACCTGGGCATCTGACAAGTAATCACCGGTCAGCGTTGTGCGGCTTTCAACAACGATTGGCGTTTCAGTCACCGCGCCGGTTGAACGATTAACATTCTTCTCGTAAAGAAGTTCAGATCCCGGCGGCAGGTTGCCCTTGAGCGCTTCCTGGGGGTTGACATCGTCAACGACCATCTTGAATTCGAGTCGAGCCGTTTTTCCAAGGAGTGAGATGGCCCGATCCGGATCTTCAACACCCGGCAATTGCACCAATATCCGGTTACCGGTCTGGCGTTGCAGAACCGGCTCACTGACACCGAACTGGTCAATCCGGTTGCGCAGGGTTTCTAATGCCTGACGGATTGCATATTCGCGGGTCGCCTCAACATCCTGGTCACTCAGACGGAAATTCTTCTGAATATAACCGCCTTCGGCCGTCAGAGTCATCGGCTCAAGATTAGCGAAGGTCTCTGCCATCAAGGCATCAATTTCAGCACCGGCCTCTTCGTCGTAAACAGTGACGACCATCCGATCGCCAAGCTGTCTTTCAACCCGCTTGAAAATAACATCTTTCTCGCGCAGAAGAGCCTCGACCTGGTCAACGATGCCGTCGATGCGGCTTTCGACCGCCTTGTCAACATCAACACCGAGGACAAGATGCATACCACCCTGCAGATCAAGACCTTTGTGGATGGGGGCAAATGTGTCAGTCCACCAGCCCGGCAGGCTATCCTTCGAAAAAGATGGTGCCAGGGCAAAAAATGAAATGACAAGACAGAAGAGAACCAGAATTCCCCGCCATTTGATACTTCCAGTCATAATACTATCTCACTCCCGAATCTGGGTTCAGTTGAGTCTGATTACTCTACTTCTTGTCCCTGCTGGCTGACAATAGAGCTGCGATTAACCTTGATTTTCACTCCCGTCGCAACTTCAACGGTGATGACCTTTTCCTGCAATGCCGCGACCTTGCCATGAATACCACCGGCAGTGACGACACTGTCCCCAAGTGAAAGGTTTTCTACCAGCTCCTTATGCGCTTTTGCCCGTTTGGACTGCGGCCGAATAAGCAGAAAGTAGAAAATGGCGAACATGATTACCAGCATAATAATGCCTTCGTAACCACCACCGCCCTGCTGTGAATTCGGTGCCATGGCATGAGCGTCGCTTACAAAAAAATCTAAAATATTCATCTGTTCCTCCTGTTAAATAAATGTCGTATTTGTTTATTCAACTATTTAATTGAGTTCATCGTTCGATTCCCGTAACTGATAGAATCGCTGTTTAAATTCTGAAAATTCATCATTTTCTATCGATTGGCGTATTTGCGACATCAGGTTGAGATAATAGTGCAGGTTGTGGTGCGTATTCAACACCGAAGCGAGTATTTCATTACTTTGATACAGATGACGTAAATAGGCCCGGCTGTAATGTTGACAGACATAGCAGCTGCAAGCCGGGTCAATCGGCTGACTGTCATCACGATAACGAGCCTGCTTGATGCTCAGTTTTCCGAAGCTGGTAAAAAGAACACCGTTGCGGGCATTCCGGGTCGGCATAACACAATCGAACATGTCGGCTCCGCGCGAAACGGCTTCAACAAGATTTTCCGGTGTTCCGACCCCCATAATATAGCGTGGGTTCTCTGCCGGCAGATGCGGCAGGGTTTGGTCGATCATGTCGTACATCAAATCAGGCCCCTCACCAACCGAAAGTCCGCCGACTGCATAACCATCGAAACCGATACGAACCAGTTCATCAACAGACTGCCGACGCAGGTCGGGGAACATGCCGCCCTGAACAATACCAAAAAGCAGGGCATCATCCTTGGGGTTTCTGGCCTCCTTGCAGCGCTTGGCCCAACGGCCGGAAAGAGCGGTCGAATCAGCGGTATATTCACGACTCGAGGGATAAGGAATACACTCGTCAAAAGCCATGATAATGTCGGCCCCAAGTCTCTCCTGTATTTCGATGGAGAGTTCCGGGGTTAATTTATGCGAAGAGCCATCAAGGTGCGACTGGAACACGACCCCGTCCTCATCGATCGACCGCAAATCGCCCAGGCTGAAGACCTGAAAACCGCCACTATCCGTCAATATCGGACGATCCCAGTTCATAAAATCATGCAAACCACCCATCTGCTCGACAAGCTCATGCCCGGGGCGCAAAAACAAGTGATAGGTGTTGCCTAAAATGATCTGGGCACCAATCTCCTTGAGGGCTTCGGGAAGAATCCCCTTGACCGTCGCCTGAGTACCAACCGGCATAAACACAGGGGTTTCAATAACGCCACGCCTGGTTTTCAATCTGCCGCGACGGGCAGATGATGAATTATCAGATTTTAAAAGATCAAAGTTCTCAGACAATCTCACATCCTAGCCATTATTGAATCAACATACAATCGCCATAACTGTAAAAGCGATATTTCTCTTCGATCG
>JBFFPW010000106.1:0-5760 GCA_041573815.1 Desulfuromonadales bacterium | reverse complement strand
TTGATGTTGAAACGACGATGATGACCGGGAAGCAGACTCACCGGGTGGTCGCCGAAATGTTGCAGGATAACCCGGTCTCTGCCCTGACCATCCAGGGGGCTCTTTCCGGGTATGAAATCCACATGGGTGAAACCGTCTGCGGGCCGTTGGCGCATACACTGTTCCGGCTGACTCATCGTTCCGGTCTTCCTGTTGATATTGCCGATGGTGCGGTCTCGCCTGATGGCAAGGTCTGGGGCACTTATCTGCATGGCCTTTTCGATAATGCTGAATTGCGTCGGGGGCTGATTGATACACTCTGGAGCGATCTCGGCCGGGTGCGTAAGGCGGCCCCGCTGCAGTTGTCCGTCGAGGATGAGCTTGATCGGCTGGCCGCGCACCTGGAAGAAAATCTTGATGTGCAGAAAATTTTTGCCCTGATCGAATTTGCAGGGTAGCATTGTCTTAATGGATATCTGGCTGATACTTGGGGCAATGACCCTTGATCTTTTCATCGGTGACCCCCGGTTTCTGCATCATCCGGTCGTTTATATCGGCACTCTGATCAACTGGCTCGAAACAATTCTGGCCAGTATTCTGGACAATCGATATCTTGCCGGGTTTGTTCTTTGCGCAAGCGTGTTGCTGGTGACCGGTAGTATGACCTGGTTGGTGCTGTTTGTTGCCAGACAGTTGCATCCGCTGGCTTATGGTTTTGTCAGCCTCTATCTGGCCTATACGACATTGGCTCTGCGGCAGCTGCATCTGGAAAGTCGGGAGGTTGTTCAGTTGGTTGAAGCTGGTCATCTGGAGGAAGCACGCCGAGCGCTGGCGCTGATCGTTGGCCGGGATACCGCGCATCTTGATGACGAGCAGGTCCTCAAAGCCTGCATTGAAACCGTATCGGAAAATACCAGCGATGGTGTGATTGCGCCGCTGTTCTATCTTTTTCTCGGTGGTCCGATTCTGGCGATGCTGTACAAGGCCGCTAATACTCTTGATTCCATGGTCGGGTATCGTGATGATCGATATCGTGAGCTGGGGTGGGTTTCGGCGCGTTTTGATGATCTGGTGAACCTGGTCCCGGCCCGCTTGACCGGATTGTTGATGGTCGTTGCCTCCTTTCCGCTCGGTTTGAACCCCTGGGCGTCGTTGACGGTGATGCTGCGCGATGCCAGAAAGCCGAGTAGCCCGAACGCCGGATATCCTGAAGCGGCAGCGGCCGGTGCTCTCGGTATTCAGCTTGGCGGCCCGGCGATCTATTTCGGTGAGGCGGTCGACAAGCCAACGCTCGGTGATCCTGATCGTAAAGTCGACATCGCCAGTTACCGGGCGATGATCCGGTTGATGTATGTCACAACTTTTTTAGCGCTTGCATTGGGAGTGTTTTTGTTATGGCCATTTCGGGTGTAAAGAACATGCACGGCGGCGGGGTTTTTCAGGCAGCTCGTGAGCTCGGTTTGCCGGTGGAACAAATTCTTGATTTTTCAGCCAGTATCAATCCCTTGGGGATGCCGGACCGGGTCTGGCAGGCGGCAACCGATGCGGTCAAGTCATCGGTCCATTATCCCGAGATTGATGCGGCATCGTTTATTGATGCTTTAACCGAGTATCATGAGCTGTCGCATGCAAACTTTCTGGCGGGCAGCGGGTCAACGGAGTTGATCTATCTGCTGGCCCACGCACTCAAGCCAAAAAAAGCGCTGGTCATCACTCCAGCTTTCAGTGAGTACAGGCGTGCCCTGCAGCAGGTTGGTTGTGTTGTTGACGAGTTCGCGTTGGTGGCCGATGCAGACTTCTCTTTTGATGCCGAAGCCGTGCTGCAGGCGGTCGATAAAAAAACCGATATCGTCTTTGTTGCCAATCCCGGAAACCCGACCGGTGTTGGTATTGAACGCAAAGAAATTCAAAAGCTGGTCGATGCTTTGCCAGCGTCAACTCTGTTGGTTGTTGATGAGGCTTTTGTTGATTTCTGCCCGGAAAAATCGGTCATCGAAGAGGTTGCTGACCGCAAGAATCTCCTGGTCTTGCGGTCTTTGACCAAATTTTACGCGATTCCGGGTCTGCGTGTCGGATACCTGGCCGGAGCTGATGAGATGGTGCGGCAGTTAAGCAGTTTGAGCAAGCCCTGGGATCTCAGTACTCCGGCAATAGCCGCGGCCCGGGCCTGCCTGCTTGAAGATGAATATCGTCAACGGACTCTCAAGCTGATTCCGCAATGGCGACAGCAGTTGATCGACGGTTTTAATGCCCTTGATCTGCATGTCTACCCATCCAGTGCCAACTACCTTCTCCTCCGGTTGTCGCAAAACGGACGTACCGCCGGAACGGTAGCCCGGGTTCTTCATCAGCAGGGCATCCTGATTCGCGACTGCAGCGACTTTGCTTCGCTGGATGAGCGTTATCTCCGGGTGGCGGTTCGTGGAGCCCAGGAAAACCTTCGGCTTCTGAGTGGCATCAAGGGCGTTTTGCTCTGATCTGTGGTATCGATGGCCCGATATTTTCCGATAGTTGTGACCCTTTTATTGCTGATTCTTTGCGGCAGTTGCACCGCCCCGCCCCGCGCAGTGCCGGAAGCGGCGGACGATCCGATCGCTTCCTTGCTGACTGAAGCTCCTGTTGCGACAGCGACCCCGGACAAGCCTCTTGCGAGCATGGGTTACAGTGTCCAGGTCGGTGCTTTTTCCAATCTCGACAATGCTGTCCGGCTTGAACGCCAGCTCGAAACTCGGGGTATCGACGCCTACTACTTTCTGCACGACTCCGGTCTCTACAAGGTTCGTTTTGGTAACTATACGGACTACCAACCGGCCCGAGCTGAAGCGGAACGGTTGCAAGGGGCAGGGCTGATCGGCAAGTTTTTTATTGTTGCCCCGGCGGATTATGCCGCGGCCCGGATTCGCAAGAGTGGTCAAGGTGACTTGCGCAGCGAGTTGGTGCGGACCGCCAAGCGGTTTATCGGCGTTCCGTATCGTTGGGGTGGTGAAGATCGCCAGACCGGTTTTGACTGCAGCGGTCTGACGATGGTCTGTTATCGGCTCAACGGGCTCAATCTGCCGCGCAACTCACGTAGCCAGTTTGGCAGTGGTCGCTGGATACCGAAAGCGAAGCTGAAGGAAGGTGATCTGGTTTTCTTTGCCACCCGTGGCGGTAATCGGGTGTCGCATGTCGGTATGTATATTGGCGACGGCAAGTTTATCCATGCCCCACGGACCGGCAAGAAAGTTCGCATCGAAAAAATGTCAAATTCCTGGTTTGCCAAGAGGTATATGGGTGGTCGAGCCTATCTGTGATATGATAGGCGGGTAAATAGTGAAAAGGAGTCAATCATCATGCTTTTTCGTAAATTATTTATCACCTTTTTGTTTATTCTGTTTTCAGTCGGATTGGCCCAGGCGAGTGTCGATACCTACGTCGGGGACCTGAATATTTTCGCCAGTAAGAAGTTTGGCGATTTCAAGGCGGATATCACTGCCAGGTATGGAATCTCCGGCTCCCGGTTTGACCTGATGTTGAAAAAGGTCGACTCACCGGGCGACCTGGCGGTCGCCCTCTGGATGGGCACCAAGTCGTACCAGCCGGTGGATGCTGTGGTCAAGCAGTACCGGATTCACCGCGGTAAGGGTTGGGGTGTTATTGCCAAGGAGCTTGGTATTAAACCAGGATCTCCGGCTTTTAAACAATTGAAGAAGGGCGACTTGGGCTGGTACCCGAAAGGCTTTGAAGAGGTGATGAGAAAGCATAAAATGGACCAGGCCAAAGCGAGAAAAGAGAAGAAAAGGAAGGAACGCAAGGAGAAATAAACGCACCCGAAATACTTTGGATAAAAAGACAAAGGAGAGGCTATTGCCTCTCCTTTTTTATTGTTTAATTGCCGCTGATACTATTTGTTGAGAGTCTTTCTGGTCATGGTCAAGTAGTTCTGTCCGACCTTATCTCCCCAGGCCTGATAAATCTTCTCTGCATCATCCATCAGCTTCTTTTTGTCGCTGGCCTGCAAAGAGATGAATTCGATGCCATTTTTTTTGGCGGCGGCAACCTGCTCGGCTTGCTGCTGTCGTGTCAACTTGCGCGCAGCGGCACTCTCCTCGCTGATAATCTTCAGCATGGTCTCTTTAAGATTTGTTGGTAGTTTGTCCAGCCATTTTTTATTGGCGATATGAACATATAGTCCTTGGGCGTAGTTGAGCTCGGTGTAGTACTTGGCAATGGTGAACTTCTTCGAGATGTTGCAGACGATCGGTGTATGGTCGAGGCCATTGATGACACCGGTCTGCAGGGCCTGTGGCACGTCGGGCCAGGGAAGGACGGTGAACTTGAGGTCCCATGCCTTGTAGGCATCGACGTTAACCGGGGCCTGGGCGATACGAAAATTGACCAGCTTGGCATCCTTTAAAGTTCTGACCGGTGTGGTCGTCGCCCATCCATAACTGCCATAGCCAGTAAAGTCGAGAACCTGTAATCCCTTTTTCATCGGTGCATCGCGAAAGGGTTCCCATATGCTTGGTGTGTTGCGAAAGTTGTCCAGCTTGTCGAACGTATCGACAACGAAGGGCAGGTTGACTATGCCGAGTTCCGGTGCAATGTTGGCTGCCGCAACCGATGAACTCATCATTCCCTGCACGGCGCCCAGCTTCAACTTGTTGATAACATCTTTTTCTCCGCCGAGCTGGCTCAGTGGACGAAAATCAACATAGAGCTTTCCGTTTGTTTCTTCCCAGACCCGGTCGCGAATACGAAAGCCTACGGAGACACCCTCAATGGCCGGGTGTCCGACACAGGAAAGGATGTAGGTGAACTCGGCACCGGTCGGGTCGAATGTTGGTTTCCATTGCGCGAGAGGATCTTTGCTGGCGGCATTTGCCGGTACTGTGGTGAAGCAAAGTGTGATCATGATGGCTGTTAGAAAATAGCTGAAGTTAAACTTTTTCATCGTTCTCTCCCGGGTTATGATTAAAGGATTCACATTGAATTTTCCGAGGATAAACAAGAGCGGAGGGCGGGTCAAGAACTCCGTGTTTTTTTGATGGCGCCAAACATTCCACCGTTATTTCAATAGGTTGTTGAGATGTCAGGGGAATTCGTGATCGGCAAATTCAGTTGTGGACCTGAAAGCGAGCGTTGGCTTGAAAAATGTTACAATATCGTCATGAAAACACTCGAAATCTTTTTTGATTACGTCTGACCCTGGTGTTATTTCGGTGCCGTGCTCGTCGACAAACTGCGTCAGGAGTTTGATCTCGATATTCGCTGGTCGGTCTTCCCTTTACATCCGAATACGCCCGAAGCCGGGATGAGTCTCGATGCCCTTTTTGCCGGGCAGATGGATATTGAAGGGATGCTGTTACGGTTAAAGAGGGTGGCAAATGAACTTGCATTGCCATTTGGCGACCGGATGCATACGTTCAACAGCCGCAAGGCACAGGAATTGGGAAAATGGGCCGAAGAGATGGGTGCGGGGGAAGCTTTTCATCAGGCCGTCTACCGTGCCTATTTTGCCGGCGGTAAAAACATTGCCGAAAAGGCGGTTGTAGTGGCCATTGCCGAATCCGTTGGTCTTGATCCGGAGAAGGCTTTGCAGGTTGTCGAAGATGGCCGATACGCATCAGCGGTGAATGCCGATTGGCAGCGGGCAGGCGAACTTGGTGTCACCGCGGTTCCGACGATGGTTTACAAGAATCGACAACTTGTCGGATTTCAGCCGTATGATGCCTGTCGTAAGTTCATTGGTGGCGGGGCGGTTTAGACCCATGCCCCCTGTCCTTGAAAGCGGTGCGCCGC
>JBFFPW010000105.1:0-5836 GCA_041573815.1 Desulfuromonadales bacterium | reverse complement strand
GATGCCGCCGAAGATGTTGACCAGGATGCCCTCGACCTTATCGTCGGAGAGAATGATTTTGAAAGCCTCGGTGACCCGCTCGATGGTGGCACCGCCCCCAACATCGAGGAAGTTGGCCGGATCACCACCGTAGTGCTTGATGATATCCATGGTCGCCATCGCCAGGCCAGCACCGTTGACCATGCAGCCAATGTTGCCATCAAGAGCGATATAGGAGAGGTCGTACTGCGATGCCTCGATCTCCATCGGATCTTCTTCATCGTAGTCACGCAGGTCACGAATCCGCAGATGGCGGAACAGGGCGTTTTCATCAAAGTTGAGCTTGGCGTCCAGACACAGCAGTTTCCCCTCGCCGGTCAGGACCAGCGGGTTAATCTCAAGCAAGGAACAATCTGCGTCAACAAAGGTTTTGTAGAGGTTCATGAACAACGGGACCGCCTGCTTGACCTGGGCGATTTCAAAACCGAGCTTGAATGCAACCTTGCGGGCCTGAAAGGCTGTCAGACCGACGGTCGGGTCGACCGCTTCAAAGAAAATTTT
Organism: Desulfuromonadales bacterium; assembly: GCA_041573815.1. Lineage (GTDB taxonomy): Bacteria > Desulfobacterota > Desulfuromonadia > Desulfuromonadales > UBA2294 > BM707. Next base: position 5,296 of record JBFFPW010000105.1, on the reverse strand, counting down.
CTCGGGTGTTTTGGCAGCAACTTCCTCGATATCCATTCCACCTTCAGCCGAGGCCATCAAGGTCACCCGGTCGGTCGAACGATCAACGAGAAACGAGAGATAGTACTCATCAGCAATATTGCAGCCTTTTTCAATCAGTACCCGCTTGACCACCTTGCCTTCCGGGCCAGTCTGATGCGTTACCAGGGTCATGCCGAACATATCCCGGGCGAACTGCTTGACCTCATCGGCCGTCTTGGCGATCTTGACACCACCGCCTTTGCCGCGACCACCGGCATGAATCTGCGCCTTTACTGCCCAGGGTCCTTCGCCGAGGCGACGGGCCCAATCGCGGGCCGAGTTGCTGTTGTAGACCACATGTCCTTCCGGGACCGGCACTCCGAAGTTTCGCAGTATCGCCTTGGCCTGGTACTCGTGAATATTCATTGAAGCCTCCGCTGAAAGATATTGAAACTCTGAAAAATCAAGGTTCTATTCGCAAATGTAGTGCCAAGGGTTTCAAATGGTCCAAGCTACTGTTTTTCATGTAAAAGAATGGGGACACCCTGACATCAACATGACTGAAAGTGTCCAGCAATCGCCATAGTCGGCGGAAACTGGGCACTTTGGTCAATTGGTCTGACAACTTTGCCTTGGCCCACAGGTTTATCAGGCAAAATTTTTACTGTCAATAAATTTAATAAACAAATCGTAATCTTCCCTAAAATTATTCGGTGGGCGGAGAAGGCTCTTCGGCGACAGGCTCTTCGATTTCCGGCTCCGGCAAGAGATCGATCGAGACAATCCGCTCCATTGCGATTTCCCGCCAACCGGTTTTCGCCTGCAGGCAGACCGCCTCTTCGGTGATCTCGATCAGGCGGCCCCGGTAGACAACATCAGCCGTTTTGACGATCACCTGCTGATCAAGCATTTTTTGTAACGGACTTTCCATCCTGTCCTCCCAACAAAGCCAACACCTGCCAATTGTAGCAGATGGTTATTAAACTAAAAGCGGGGGCAGAATTGAATTCTGTCCCCGCTGGTGTTTTTTTGTAATTTTCAGGGCTGACCCCGAAATTTACTTTTTTGTTTTGTCCCAATCTGCCAGAAATTTTTCTATCCCGACATCAGTTAATGGATGCTTAACCAACTGTTGCATGACTGAGAACGGGATGGTGCAGATATCGGCACCGATCAGACCAGCCTGAAGTATATGCTGCGGACTACGGACCGAGGCAACAATAATTTCCGTCGTGTAACCGTAATTGTCGAAAATGGTGCGGATCTGATCGATTCCATCCATACCATCGTGCCCGACATCATCAAGACGGCCAACAAATGGAGACACATAGGTCGCGCCGGCCTTGGCTGCCAGCAGCGCCTGCAAGGATGAAAAGACCAGGGTGACATTGGTCTTGATCCCTTTTCCCGACAATTGACGGGTCGCCTTGAGCCCTTCGCTGGTCATCGGCACTTTGATAACAATCTTTTCCTTGTTGATCTTGACCAATTCGAGTGCCTCTTCAACCATGCCAGCGGCATCAAGAGAGATGACTTCGGCCGAAATCGGCCCATCAACAATGCCGGCGATCTCGGTGACAACTTCCTTGAAATCACGACCGCTCTTGGCAATCAGGGAGGGGTTGGTGGTAACGCCGTCAACCAGGCCGAGCTCGTTGGCGGACTTGATTTCACTGACTTCGGCAGTATCGATAAAAAATTTCATAATAAGCTCCTTAAGTTAATTAATAAAATCTTGCCACCAGGACACCAAGTCACGAAGAAGATCAAACTCATTTTCAACGCAGAGGCGGAAAGCTGGAGAGCAAGAAAAAAGTGAGTAAATATTGTATAACCTAATCCAATCTTACAAAAAGGTTTTCTCTGCCTCTCTGCGGTTCTCCGTTGAAAGAGCCTTCGACTTTCTTGGTGTTCTTCGTGTCTTCGTGGCCAAGCCTTTATTTATTTTTTCGCTTGATATTCATCCCGGCACTTTTCTGAGCAGAAATAATTCCGTTTCGACTTTATCGCATCCCCACGTGGCACATAAGTCCCACAGTTCGGGTCCTGAACCATATCTTCACCGACCGAAGTCCTCTCCGGTGGGGGCTGCATCGGCTTGGCAGAAAAACTGCGCAAGATAAAAGTAATCAACGTGTAAACGAGATAAAAAAGCAGCGCAAAAAGTAGAAGGCGAATCATGGGCGTACCTTACCACAACTCAGCAACCCGCTGAACCCCTTCTGTCGAATCGAGGCGCAACATGAGTTCATTGATTGTCAGAAAAACCACCGGATGAGTCAAATCGGGGGCAAGATCGGCCAGCGGAAACAGGACAAACGCCCGCTCATGTAATCGTGGATGCGGCAACACCAACTCGATATCCATCCTTATAATCGAATCATAAAAGAGGATATCGAGGTCGAGAGTCCGCGGCCCCCACTGCTCCTGGCGCTGCCGACCGAAATCTTTCTCAATCTGATGACAGAGTGCCAGCAACCTTTCCGGCTCGAGGGTCGTTTCAACTTGCAGAACGGTATTCAGATAAGGCGGCTGCCCCGCCGGGCCGCCAACAGCCGCAGTTTCATAAAGCGGGGCAGAGGCTACGATTTTGACGGCCGGGCTTTTCTGTAGCGCCTGCCGGGACCCTCGCAAAGCTTCAAGCCGATCACCGAGGTTGGCCCCGAGACCGAGATATGCGGTTACCTTGGTTTCCATGAAAAGTATTTAAACACAGGGGGATGAGGTTCCGCAATTAAGTTACCTACTGCGTCAGATTTTTCCTCATCGACAGTTGAAAATCGTGGAGTCCAGCCTCACCCTTCGCCACGAGACAGGGACGAAGTCGATTCCAAATCAACATGGAGTCCCGATCAGGTCGGAAATGGCAAGAATTTAAGCTTTTAATTTTCCACCAATAGCCCTCGCCTCAAGGCGCCTACTTTTGGTCTGTGGTCTCAAGTCGCCCGTCACATTGAACGACAACTCATCGCAACTGCTACGAAGACGGGCCATAATCGACTCAAGTCGATTTCCACTGACAACGGTTCCATAAACGTCATTAATGCCCGCACATAAAAGCCCTCCGCAGGAGAGCGATTGCTTTTGGTTCCGTTTTCTTTGACGCTTACCAATGAAAATGAACCCGGCGTGTGGGGCCGGGACCCCACGACTTTGAATTGAAATTGCCGGGCCGTGCCTGACCCCAAACAAAGGCCTGCCCTATGGATATTTTCCTTTTACAATCTCTCCACAACCCAGCAAACTTCTGATACGATATAATCTATGAAGTCGAAAAAAACTCCACAGAAAAATGATACACCTCTGCCGAAACAGGCAGAAATGCAAAACGTCATCGACTCGCTGGCCGAAAATTACCTGCAAGGCAAAATCCGCGCTCTGAAACTGGCGATGACGACCCTGCTCTCCGGCGGCCACCTGTTACTGGAAGACATCCCCGGCCTCGGAAAAACCACCCTGGCCCTTGCCTTGGCTAATGCTCTTGGGCTCTCGTTCGGTCGCATTCAATGCACCAGCGACCTTTTGCCATCCGACATTACCGGCCTGTCGATTTTCGACCGGAACGAGAATCGCTTCAATTTTATTGAAGGACCCATTTTTAACAACGTTGTCCTGGTCGACGAAATCAACCGGGCGATGCCGAAAACCCAGAGCGCCTTGCTCGAGGCGATGGAAGAGCGGCGAGTTACAGTTGAGGGGACGACCTATCCGCTGCCGGATCCGTTTTTTGTCATCGCCACCCAGAATCCGGCTGAACAGGTTGGCACGTATCCGCTGCCAGAATCACAGATGGACCGCTTCCTCATCACCACCGACATCGGCTACCCGCCGGAAGAGATGGAAAAAGCGATTATCCGTGACGGCAGTATCCGTGAAGATATCCGCCAGATCAAACCGATGGTCAGCCACGATGATATCCAGACCGCCAAACAAGCGGTCAATGACCAGATCTACCTCGGCGAAATGGTCATCGACTATATCTACAATCTGGTAGCCGCCACCCGCGATCACCGTTTCATCACCTCCGGCATCTCGACTCGCGGCAGCCTGGGCTTGGCGGCGGCCACAAAAGCAGCCGCCTATCTCGCTGACCGGAATTATGTCATTCCGGAAGATGTCCAGAAAACCATCATCCCGGCCGGCGCCCACCGGCTGATCCTGAAGCCGGAGCAGGAAGCACTAAGCAAGAAGGAGGTGCTTCGATCAATCGTCGAAAGCGTCGCAGTTCCTTTGGCCTGAAACTGACCAAATCGGGCAGTCTCTATATTGTCCTGACCCTGCTACTCGGATTTGCTGCCGTCAATACCGGCAACAATCTGCTGTACCTGTTGGTCTCGTCTCTGCTCGGCTTCATGGCGGTCTCCGGTCTGATCGGGCGTTATAACCTGGCCAGATTGCGGGTCGATATTGACCCACCAACGGAAATCTATGCCGGGATTGAAACCCTGGCGACCGTTGAACTGGCCAATCGCAAGCCCTACCCCTCGTTTCTGGTTGTTGTCGAACTGGCCGGCGGGCAGACCCTGTTCCCGATTATTCCGGGCCGATCGACCCTCCGCAAAAGTTTACCGATAAAGCTTATGGAGCGGGGCCGCTGCCGTCTGCCATCAGGGTCTTTCCGCTCAATTTTTCCGGTAAACTTTTTCATCCGCAGCTTTCCAGCCGACATTGAAACCGAAGTGACAGTATTCCCCACCCCCCGCTCTTGCCAGGATACGGCCTCATCTGAGGGGCGCAAAAATCTCGGTGATTACGCGAGCCCCCGACGTGGCAATGATGGAGAAATTGAACGGATCGGAGATTATCGCGGTGGCGAACCACTTAAAATGATCCACTGGAAGCTAACGGCCCGACAGGACGTCCTGATGGTCAAGGAGGCGTCCGACACCTCACGTGAACCGGTGGTGATTGAGCCACAACTTCTTCCCGGCAGCGGCCTTGAGGCACGCCTACGCTGTGCGGCATGGCTGGTCAATCGATATATGCGGCAAAACCGACCCGTCGGCCTGCAGCTGCCGGAACAGAAAATTCCCCCGTCAACCGGAACCCGCCATCGGCTACACATGCTTACGGAGTTGGCTCATTATGGTCAAAATCAGGTCTCTACTTAACAACCTGACGATCGCTATCAGTCTGGTCGGCGTTCTCCCGGTGTTTCTCTACCTGGATTGGCCAACACAGGTCGTCTTCCCCCTGGCCCTGATCATCGGCTCCCGCAGTGACCGCCGAGGTGAATACTACCTGTCGAACCGAACCGCAACCGTTCTTTTGTTGCTGTTCTTTGCCGCTTATGCTC